>JAHZKN010000238.1 GCA_022600335.1 Alphaproteobacteria bacterium | reverse complement strand
TGATCGTTACGGGATGTGCTGCACAAATCGATCCAGACCACTTTGCGGCCATGGACGAAGTCGATCACGTTATCGGTAACGATGACAAGATGCACAGCGAAACCTTTGCGCGTTTGGCCGATGACTTCGCTGACAAGATGATTGTCAAAGACATCATGACCGTGCGCGAAACGGCTGCACCATTGATTGATGGCTTTGGTGCGCGGTCGCGCGCATTTGTGCAGGTACAAAATGGTTGTGATCATCGTTGCACGTTTTGCATTATTCCCTTTGGTCGCGGACCGGCACGCTCTGTGCCAGCAGGCGTGGTTGTTGATCAGGTGAAGAGGCTTGTCGAAACCGGCTATCGCGAAGTGGTGCTGACAGGCGTCGATCTGACGTCGTATGGGGTTGATCTTCCAGGCTCCGCAACACTTGGCTTGCTCACACAGCAGATACTACGATGCGTGCCAGAGCTTGAACGATTACGGTTGTCATCGATCGACCAGGTTGAGGCAGATGGGCATTTGTTTGATGCCATCGCAAGCGACGCACGACTGATGCCGCATTTTCATTTGTCGATGCAGTCAGGCGACGACTTGATCTTAAAGCGCATGAAACGCCGCCATCAGCGCCAGGATGCCATAGAATTTTGCAACAAAGTACGCAGTCTAAGACCCGACGTTGTGTTTGGGGCCGATCTTATCGCCGGTTTCCCAACCGAGACTGATGCGATGTTTGCCAACACTGAACGCTTGATTGACGAGTGCGGGCTAACATATCTGCATGTCTTCCCGTTTTCACCGCGCAGCGGTACGCCAGCTGCACGGATGCCCCAACTTGAGCGGCGCGTTGTCAAATCGCGGGCGGAACGTCTACGGGCCATTGGTGCTAAGAGGGTCGCTGACTTTCTTTCAACACAGGTCGGGCAACGCCGCGCTGTACTCATGGAACGCGAATCCATTGGCCGTACCGAACACTTTGCAGAAATTGAAGTAAAGGACTGTTGTGGCACTGGAAATCTTCAGCGCGTCAACGTCACAGCAACGTCGGCCGAGCGTCTGATTGGTGAGGTTGCCGCGTGAGTCAAGACAAGTCTAAAGGCCGCGGATTGTTCGGCAAGATTTTTGGTTCGGATCCTGTTGAGACGAATCCAAACAATTCGGATCAGGATGCAAAGCAGCCCGTGCAATCTGAACAAACAACAGACGCGGCTGCGATGCCGCACGGTAAGGCCGATGAATCGCACGCTCATGAGCCTCCAGCCTCGCCTGAAAATACAACAAAAAGTGTAGAACCAATTACGTTTGACGCGCCAACAGCCAAGCGCTCTTGGTTTGCAAAACTGACCAACGGTCTTACCAAAACCTCCTCGCGCCTTTCCCAGGGCATCACCGGTATTTTCACGCAAGCCAAGCTTGATGCCGATACGCTTGATGACTTTGAAGACATTTTGATCCAATCCGATCTTGGCGTTGAAACGGCAACGCGCATTCGCGATGAATTATCGACGGGACGTTTCGACAAAGAGGTCACGGCAGACGATGTGAAATCTGTTTTGGCGCGCGAGGTTGAGCGCGTTCTCGAGCCAACGGCTAAGCCGCTTGAAATTAATGCTAGTCATGCTCCGCATGTTATTTTGGTGGTTGGCGTCAATGGATCTGGAAAAACCACAACCATTGGTAAGTTGGCGGCGCAGTATCGAGCTGATGGCCATACTGTGATGATTGCGGCGGGTGATACGTTTCGTGCTGCTGCGATCGACCAGCTCAAGGTATGGGGTCAACGCGCCAATGTCACGGTGGTGTCACGTGACGTCGGTTCTGATGCCTCAGCGCTTGCCTTTGATGCGATGGCGCAGGCGAAGTGCGAGGGAGTTGACGTATTGCTCATCGACACCGCTGGCCGATTGCAGAATAAGCAAGCGCTGATGGAGGAGCTTGAAAAGGTCATCCGTGTGATTCGAAAGCAAGCCCCAGATGCTCCCCACGACACGCTCCTGGTGCTTGATGCGACAACGGGTCAGAATGCCTTAACGCAGGTTGACGCGTTCCAGAACACGGCAGGGGTTACTGGCCTGATTATGACAAAGTTGGATGGCACTGCACGGGGCGGTATTTTGGTCTCAATTGCTGCAAAATATGGCCTGCCCGTGCATGCAATTGGGGTCGGAGAAGGTATTGATGATCTACAACCCTTCGATGCCGCTGAATTCGCTGACGCGATCGCTGGGCGTTAGGTTGAAGGTAGGACCCTTCTGGTAGACTTGGACGTCACAGAGAGAAGCGCAACATAAGAATGGCTTTGTCGCAATGAGCAAGCGTCGGCGGTTTTATCCGTTTAATGCCGAGCAAACGGTAAACATTTTAGGCGAGTTTGGACCGCTCGTCTTGATGTTCGTCGTCAATGCAATCTATGGAATCAATGCCGGAACCTGGGCCTTGATCTTGTCGACGGTGCTTTCAATTATCATGATGTTGATTGTCTTGCGTCGTCTTCCTGTGTTTCCGCTGATTGCTTCCAGTGTGACCATTATATTTGGCGCGCTAACGCTGGTTACCGGCGATGCCATGTGGGTTCAAATAAAAGTTACGATTTTTAATGCCATGTTTGCCGCGTTTCTGTTTCTGGGGTTGTGGCTCAACAAGAACTTCTTCATGTACGTCTTTGAGAAAACGTTTCATTACACAAAGCGTGGTTGGGACTTGTTTACCTGGAGTTTTGCTTGGTTTTTTGTTTTTACAGCGGTGTCCAATGAATTCGTGAGACTGACGTTCAAGGACGACGAGATATACTCCCTGTTCGGTTACGAAATGGATGGGGTCAACGTCTGGATTTTGTTCAAGATTGTGTTCATCATGCCGCTCAGCGGAATTTACGCGTGGTTTCTCACACGCTGGATGGGGCGCCATCATATTGACGATGATGCTGTTGCTGTCGCATCAGAGACGCAGACCTAGTCCATCTGTTTGCTGCCCTTGTTTGCCGGCAGGAGCGCAGTATATCCTATAATTGCGATCGCAATAGGCCAGCACAGATTGGTGAAGGACAGAACAATGAGTGATCAACTCGACGTTGAACCAAAAAAACAAGAGCTGCCTGAAAAGCAAGGTTTGAAATTTCTTATCGAGCTCGGCCCTCTGCTGATCTTCTTCGCAGCTTACGCCAAGTTTGATATCTATGTCGCAACGGGTGCGTTGATGGTCGCAACGTTGGTATCGCTCGCGGCCTCTAAGCTTATGCTTGGACGTATCACCATTATGCCCATCGTGACCGCCGTCATCGTCAGTATCTTCGGTGGCCTGACGCTATGGCTCAATGATGCAAGTTTCATCAAGATGAAACCGACAATCGTCAATGTTTTGTTTGCTGGACTTCTTTCAGCGGGGCTGGCCATGAACCGCCCGTTTTTGAAATTGCTGTTCGGTGAGGCGTTTCAGCTGACGGATGAAGGCTGGTACAAACTGACACTCAGATGGATTTTGTTTTTTTTGTTCGTCGCAGTCCTTAATGAACTTGTCTGGAGAAATTTCTCTGAACCGACATGGGTCAATTTCAAAGTCTTCGGAATACTGCCACTAACCATGATCTTCGCTGGCGCGCAGATTAAATTGATTCAAAAGTACGCACCGCCAGAATCGCCAAAATAGGATGCCTGCGCAACGCTGCTTGCACT
>JAHZKN010000237.1 GCA_022600335.1 Alphaproteobacteria bacterium | reverse complement strand
GGCAGCACTGGCTCATCTCGGGCGCGAGACAGCAAGTAAGGAGCTCGGCCCCGTGGTTGTTCTGGTAATGGATCGAGATCAGCTTCCTCGCTATCAAAAGATGGTCCAGTCGCTCCGCCAAGCGGGGCTTAGTGCTGAGATGTATCTGGGTGGTTCGGGCATGAAGGCACAGATGAAGTACGCCGATAAACGACATGCACCCTGTGTGGTGATTCAAGGCGGCGATGAGCGCGAAAAAGGTGAAGTCCAGATCAAAGATTTGATCGAGGGCGCGATTGCCGCTCAAAACATCAAAGACAACAAAGACTGGAAGGCGCAACGCCCGGCACAGTTTGCTGTTTCGGAAGATAAGTTGGTCGCCGCTGTTTCAGAAATTGTCGCACGGCATACCTCTTAAGACCCGCATCAAAGGCGGACAGATAAAAAATGGTCGCGGAAACGGCAACAAAATTCCAGGCACTTGAGCAGCAGGCACAGACGCTGATGTCTGTGTTCACCGAGGCTGGCTATGAGGCCGTTGCGCCTGCAGTGATCCAGCCTGCGGATGTGTTTCTCGATGTCATCGGCGAGTCGTTGCGCGCCCGAACCTATCTGTTCATAGATCCAGAAGGCGAAGAGTTGTGCCTCCGGCCAGATCTTACGGTTCCGACAGGTCGCCTGCACATCGCCCGCGACGGGGAAGAAAATGTCTGTGCGCGCTATTGCTACAACGGCGTTGCGTTTCGCTTTCAACCGATATTGTCGTCACCCAGCCACCCCATTGAATTCCGCCAGGCCGGTATCGAAACATTTGCCGACCAAGCGCCTGAACAAACCGAAGCAGACACCGTGGCAACCATCGCAAAGTCACTGGCGGCGGCGGGTCTCACAGACTTTAAGTTGCGCATCGGCGACCTTGGACTGTTTTCAGCCTTGCTTGAGGCAGCTGATATGCCCGAGCGCTGGCGCCAACGTTTGTTGCGCCAATTTTGGAGGCCGGAAGCATTTCGTAGCGAACTTAAGCGATTGTCAGCAGATCAGCCGGTTGCACTAAAAAATTTGCCGGACGATTTGATGCAGGCGTTGAAAGACGCCAATGAAGAGGAAGCTGAACAGCGGGTAAGCGAGCATCTTGCCGAAAGTGGCATCGATGTTGTTGGTGTTCGAACATCAGCTGAAATTGCTGCCAGTTTGATGTCCATGATTGAGGATTCACGGTCAGACCCACTGCCAGCAGATACAGCTGCATTGATTGAGAGCTATGTTGGTGTCACAGCACCGGCCCGTGCAGCGGGTGCAAGACTGCGAGATCTTACACGTTCGAGCGATATCGACCTATCCAAGGCACTGGACGTCTATCACCAGCGCTTGGATCTGCTGCACGATGCAGGAACAGACGTCGTGCATGCGGAGTTTTCAGCTGAGTTTGGCCGTTCGCTTGAGTACTACACAGGCTTTGTCTTTGAGATATTTTCACCTGCACTTGGTGCCAAGAGTCCGATTGCAGGAGGCGGGCGTTACGACAATCTCATGCAGGCCGCTGGCGCAAAACACGCCATTCCAGCTGTTGGCGGTGCCATCCACACAGAGCGTTTGCTGGTCGCTGTGGCCGCAGAGGCAAGCTAATGAAGCTCTTGGAGAAAAGATGACGGATCGGTTGACCCTTGCCGTGCCATCCAAAGGCCGCCTGATGGAACAAGCTCTTGAGTTGTTTGAGGCCGCTGGTCTGAACATTCGCAAGACGGGCCATGCGCGCGGCTACCGAGGCGAAATTGAAGGCATTGAAAATGTTGATGTCGCCTTCGTATCGGCATCCGAAATAGCTTGGCAGTTGAAGGTCGGTAGAGCGCACCTTGGCATTACAGGCGAAGACCTCATTCGTGAGCAAATTTCAGATGCTGAGGAACGCGTTGCCTTCTTGAGAAAACTTGGCTTTGGACATGCAGACGTCGTAATCGCGGTGCCACAAAGCTGGCTCGATGTGAGTACCGTTGCTGATCTTGATGAGATGTCAGCGTCCTTTCGGGCAGCCCACGGGCGGTGGTTTCGTGTGGCCACCAAATACATGAATTTGTCGCGACGGTTTTTTGCCAGCAAAGGCGTGACGGACTATCGCATTGTAGAAAGCCTCGGTGCGACAGAGGGCACGCCAGCTGCCGGAACAGCAGATCTGATTGTTGACATCACGACGACGGGGGAGACATTAAAAGCCAATGGCCTCAAAATTCTTGAAGATGGCGTCATCCTGAATTCTCAGGCAACTTTTGTCGCCTCAAATGCTGCGGAGTGGTCTCCGCGCGTGCGTGAGGCACAAAACCAAATCATGCAGGCGCTTGAAGATTAGATGTGTCGGGGAGCGGGTGGTTCCACTTAAACTTGAAAGATTCTACGCCAGCTCTGCCAATAGGCATTTGAGAACGCCAGAGTGAAAGCGCCCATCGAGGGCCCGATGGGCGGCTTCTACATTTCCACTTTCCAAGGTGCCACAACGTTCAAAAGCACCGTGAATCGCGTCGATGTCGGATGGCGTAAGATCCAATACTGCACTGGCTTCAAGTTTGCCGGATTCGATCGTCTCAGCGATGTGATCGTATATTGTCGCTTCATCGCTCGTGCATCGTTCTGCGATTGCAGCGATATCCAAGCCTTGCAGTCTGAGCGCAACGGCTTGTGCTGCACGTGATGTGTGGTCCTCGCCGGCCGGCTCTGGTTGGTCAAAGGAGGCAATGACTTCAAGAAACGCGGCGCCGTAGCGTTTAATCTTGCTGGCACCTAGGCCGATAATGTCATGAAGAGCGTCTTCATTTGTCGGCCGGTTGCTCGCCAGCTCGATCAATGTGCGGTCTTGCGCGACAATATAAGGCGGCAGGCGGGCGGCTTTTGCGAGCTTGGCGCGTACCCCGCGCAACGCTTCGAATAGATCTCGATGTTCGGCTGCAAGGTCGAAATGCGTTTTCCCAGCAGCTTTTCTGCTGGTCCGCTTGGAGGTTTGAGCTTTGCGCGAAAGGCGCATCTCAAAGCCCTGCTCGCCGCGCAGCAGGGGCCGGGCCTCTTCTGTGAGCTGCAGTGTGCCATGCCCATCCGTGTCACCACAAAGGTATCCTGCTGCGGTCAATTGTCGAAACAGTGAGCGCCAGGTTTGAGCATCAGTGTCTTCGCCAACCCCAAAGACGGACAGTTGATCATGTCGATTAGCAATGATGCGGTCATCGACCTTGCCCATCAGAATGTTGACAAGATAGGTGACGCCAAACCGCTGCTCGGTACGATATACGGCAGATAGTGCTTTTTGCGCCAGCACGGCAGCGTCCAACGTTTGCGGCGGGTTCAAGCAGGTGTCGCAGTTGCCACAGCCTTCGCTCGTTTGTTCCCCAAAGTAAGACAGCAACGTACGTCGCCGACACCGTGTCGTTTCACAAAGTCCGATCAATGCATCGAGCTTTTGGCGCTGAACGCGGCAGTAGGCCTCCGTGGCATCAGATTGAGCAATCCATTGGCGTTGCTGCATAATGTCTTGCATGCCGTAGGCCAGCCAAGCGTTGGCGGGCGCGCCGTCGCGCCCGGCGCGCCCCGTTTCCTGGTAATACGCTTCAATCGATTTCGGCAAGTTGAGATGGGCGACAAAGCGAACATCGGGTTTGTCGATCCCCATCCCAAACGCTACGGTGGCGACAACAATGAGACCATCTTCGGTGAGAAAACGGCGTTGAGCGGCGCGGCGCACATCGGCGTCGAGACCCGCATGATAGGCAAGTGCAGTACGGCCCTTGCGACTGAGCCAATCGGCGGTTTCTTCGGCTGATCGCCGCGACAGACAGTAGACGATGCCAGCATCTGTCGGGTGTTCTGTTGAGATGAATCGCCATAAGCGCTCACGCACACTTTTTAAGCCAGGATCTGCGATCGTGTAGCGAATATTCGGGCGGTCAAAGCTGGCAACAAACTGTGCCGCGTTCTGCAGGCACAATTCTGTGACAATATCCGCCCGTGTCCGATCATCCGCTGTTGCCGTCAAAGCGATCCGAGGCACGGCTGGGAAACGTTCCGCCAACAAACCCAATTGCCGGTATTCGGGGCGGAAATCATGCCCCCATTGTGAAACACAATGCGCCTCATCGATTGCAAACAACGAAATGTTGGCGCGCTGCAAAAGGCCGAGGGTGCGTTCCTGAACCAACCGTTCCGGTGCGATATAGATAAGATCCAAGGTGCCCTGAGACATCTGGTCTTCAACAGCACACTGTTGTTGGAAGTCCAGCGTCGAATTCAGGTAAGCGGCACGTACACCCGCAGCACACAGCGCATCGACCTGGTCCTGCATCAGGGCAATCAACGGCGAAATAACAACAGCTGTCCCCTCGCGGATAAGTGCTGGAATCTGATAGCAGAGCGATTTGCCGCCCCCGGTTGGCATCAAAACCAGAGCATCGCCGCCAGCAAGCACAGTTTCAATAATCGCGCTTTGGTGATTGCGGAAGTTCTTGTACCCAAACGTTTCCTCAAGCAGCTCCAACGCTTTGGTAAGCGGTGCAGCTGGCGAGGCTTCGGGCATTTCCAAAGCAGCTTGAGGCATAGGTGTTGGGGGTCCAATCGCGCGCAAAAGTTAACGCGACAAGCTTAATCTGATTCTGATGCGGGCGTCGGCCAGAGCGGCTGGAAGGCCCAGATTCGTGTTTGAAAAACAACAGTTTTCGCTGCTTTTGTAGGTGAATGGAATGCGCGCGCCCTATTCAGTGAGGGTTCATATTGACAGGTGTAGTTTGATCGTCACGATGTCGCCTCGAACTGGAACAACGTCGATAGGGTCCATAGCGACGAGGCACACACATTTTGGGGATGATCCTGCAACTGGGATCTAGAAATTGAGGTTGAAAGACAATGCCTAAGATTCGCAACAAAAGCAGCGAAAACTGTTGTTTTT
>JAHZKN010000236.1 GCA_022600335.1 Alphaproteobacteria bacterium | reverse complement strand
TCTCCTTGATCCATGCATTAATATTGCGTTTTGCCTGTGCCATCGCCTCGGCTTCACGCCCCATATGATGCACCAGCGCACCGCAACACCCGTCACCATGGGCAACCACAACGTCGATACCGCGGCGTGCCAACAAACGTATCGTCGCGTCATTGATATCGGGACGGACAACCTTCTGCACGCAGCCGGTTGGCAGGATCACGCGCGCGCGCCGTTCCTGGGTCGTTGCAGCCGTGCCAGCGCCAGAAAATCGCGCACTCGGCACAACCTCACGCGGTGCCAGTTCAAGCATTGCTGCGACTTCTTTCAGACCAATCTTTGATAGGACTGGTGCCAAAGGGCGGCCAAACGGGACCAAACGCAGAGCCCAGTGAAACCGACGTGGATGGGGCAGCACGGTTGCCAATAGCCAGCGCAGAATTTGCGATTTGATGCTTCGGTGCCCGGTGTCGGCAATGTGATTGCGCGCCAGGTCCACCAAGTGCATGTAGTCGACAGCGCTCGGGCACGTCGTCATGCACGACAAGCACGATAAACAGCGATCTACATGATAGCGAACTTCAGCTGTTGGCGCTGTCTTGCGCTCAAACATGTCTTTGATGAGGTAAATCCTACCGCGCGGAGAATCGCGCTCATCACCCAACAACACATATGTTGGGCACACGGCCGTGCACAAACCGCAATGCACACACCGTTTCAAGATTTCGTCCGCTTCGCGGATGCGCGCGTTCTTCAGTTGAGCGTTTGAAAAATTTGTATGCATCCGTGCCCGCACGACCTCAAAAGAAAATCTCGATTTCGTTCCGTTGTGTACTGCTAAACTCCAGCGTACATGCGCCCGGGATTCAGAATACCATGAACATCAAACGCCGCCTTTAATTCTCTCGTAATCCGTTCAGCCACTGGCGACAGCGGTTGGAAGACCTCAACAGACTCGCGAACGGCCCGATCTGCCCGGATCAGTGTCGCATGACCGCCATGGATCGCCACAGCACGGCGAATGTCCGCAGCACCGGCATCTGCCGACTCCGGAGCCTCGAGCCAGATCAGCCCGCCCGACCAGTCGTAGAAGATGCGCACATCCATGTGCCGTGCGATGCCATAGACAATTTTTGGTGCCTGCATGGGTGACGTTGAAATGCGCCAAATGTTTGTAGAACTGGCAGGCAACACCGACAAACGCCGAAGCTCATTCCAGAAACTCAGAGAATTCTCAAGATCAAGCTCAAACGGCGCACCATAGGCAGAAAGCGCATTTGCCAACTTCGCCTTGCGATAGGTTACTGACTTGGGAAAATTTTCAATACGAAGTGCGGTCAGCGCTTGCCCCGCTTGATTGAGACCTTCGTGCTCCAACCGCGGCACAATCGATTTTGGCAAATGGACCGCGCCTGAAATCTCAAACGGCGTCCCAACGGCTGCACACATCATTTCAACCGCTAAATCATCAGGCAGTCCGGGGAAAATCAATGTCGCTACGTCTTCTGGCACTGGCACAACTTTAAATGTGGCTTCGGTAATCACCGCCAACGTTCCCCAACTGCCACTCAATCCTCGCGACACGTCATATCCGGTAACATTCTTCATCACGCGGCCACCGGACTTGAAGAGCTCACCGCGCCCGTTCACAGCTTTCACGCCCAGCAGATGATCGCGAGCGGCACCAGCACTGATCCGCCGCGACCCGGACTGGTTGGCCGCAAAGATCGCGCCGATGGTTTGAAGTCCGGGCCTTTGACCAAACAACGGCCCAAGGTCAGTTGGTTCAAAAGCCAGCATTTGGCCGCGTGATGCCAATTCAATTTCGACCTGAGAGAGAGGGGTTCCAGCGCGAGCTGACATCACCAATTCCGTCGCTTCGTAAAGCGGGATGCCGCGCATGACGCTTGTTGTTAGCATTTGGTTGGCCTGGATCGGCCTCCCCATCGGGCGTTTGGAGCCGGCGCCAATAATTTCCACTGTGGTTTTTTCCGCTGAAAGAGAGGCCAGCATACTCTGCAGCTCCCAATCCGTGGCCGGACTTAGAATGTCGCGCAAAACCCTACCCTCCTCAGGCCGCTTCGCCTTTGGCGGTTGGAATGGCGGGCGGTTGTGTGGCTGGCTTTAGCGGCGCCTCGGGTCGGCTGTCGAGGGGAAAAACTTTAGCCGGATTGAGCAGCCATTTAGGATCAAACACAGACTTAATCCGTGCTTGGACTCTAAGGTCGCTTTCATCAAACTGTGCGTGCATCAGGTCACGCTTTTCAATGCCGACACCATGTTCTCCTGAAAGACATCCTCCCACTTCAACACAAAGTTTGAGTATCTCAGCACCGGCCTGCTCGGCCTTTTGTGCTTCTTCCGGTTTGTCGACATCATACATAATAAGGGGATGCAGATTACCGTCGCCGGCGTGAAAAATATTGGCAACTTTCAGCCCGTAGTTGCCGCAAATTTCTGCAATGCGTTCGAGCGCGAACGGCAAGTGCACAAGCGGAATAGTGCCATCCATACAATAATAGTCCGACAGCCGTCCGATGGCACCGAAGGCTGATTTGCGGCCGCGCCAAATGCGTTCGGATTGCTCGGGGCCAGAACTGATCACGACGGTAGTTGGCGAAAGCGGCTCTGCGATTTCAGAAATCTGGGTCAGCCGATCTGAGATTTCTTCTTCTGACCCTTCGACTTCGATAATCAAAAGCGCCTCAGCGTCGAGTGGATAGCCTGCTTTGGCAAATGCTTCACACACCTCGATTGCTGGTTTGTCCATAAATTCGATTGCCACAGGAATGATTCCAGAACCAATGATCTGTGAGACACAAAGACCTGCTTTTGCTGCAGAATCAAAACCAATCATCATTGGCCGCGCAGTTTCAGCGGCACGGATGATGCGGACAGTCGCTTCTGTCACAATGCCGAACTGCCCTTCTGATCCAATAGCCAGCGCCAGCAGGTCATAGCCTTCTGAATCCAACTGCGGGCCGCCGATCTCAAGAATTTCGCCAGTCAACAAGACGATTTTGAGCCCCAGAACATTGTTGGTCGTTACTCCGTACTTCAAACAATGTGCGCCGCCTGAATTCATCGCTATGTTGCCAGCCAGCGTGCATGCCAATTGGCTCGAGGGATCAGGTGCGTAAAAGAACCCTTCAACCGAGACGGCGTTTGATATGGCGAGATTGGTAACTCCGGTTTCCACACGCACCGTTCGATTTTGATAGTTGATATCCAAGATCTTATTCATCTTGGAAACGCCGATCACGATGGCGTCTTCTGCTGGCAGAGCACCGCCACACAACGATGTACCGGCACCGCGGGCAATCACCTTGATGTCATTGCGATTGCAAAAACGCATCACCGCCACAACCTCTTCTGTCGAAGTTGGCAAGACGACCGCAAGCGGCATGCGGCGGTACGCCGTCAATGCATCGGTCTCGAATGCGCGCCGTCCCACATCGTCAGAGATCACCTGGTCACGACTGAGCAAAGCCTCGAGATCCGCAACGATTGCGTCGCGACGGCGCAGAATGTTTTTGTCCGGTTCTGGCAACTGTATCGATGTCACGCACGGCCTCCTTGCCGGGACAATGCTGACAGGTCCTCACAGGACAAAACCGACAGCATCGTTAGCAATGCCTACCTGACATCTCTGGCGGCTCAGGGGCAAGGCTCACGGGGTGAGTATTTTCTTCATTTCCATCGATTTACTACGATTTAGAAAAAGAGTAGTTCCTACATACATTATTGGCGACAGACTTATAACAGTGCAACACATAATCAGAACGTCTCGCAACTACAGGCCAGCGCCAATTAACTGTGACGTGTGTGCTGAAACTAATGAGGCATATCAATGACTTCCATCAGCGACTTTGACATTTTTGCACGTGTCGCCCGAACCGGGAATATGTCTCAGGCCGGTCGTGAGATGGGGCTGTCGCCCGCTGTCGTTTCAAAGCGGATTAGCCTGTTAGAAGAACGCCTGGGTGTACGGCTGTTTCAGCGCACAACCCGGCAGTTGACGTTGACGGAGACGGGTGAGGGCTACTTCAAACGCGTTGTTGATATTCTCAGCCTTGTCGAAGAGGCAGAAGACTACGTAACACGGCGCAACACCAATCCGCGTGGCATCCTCAAGGTCACTGCGCCGACGACGTTCAGCCGCTTGCATATCATGCCCAAGCTACCGGAGT
>JAHZKN010000235.1 GCA_022600335.1 Alphaproteobacteria bacterium | reverse complement strand
ATTTGAGCAGGCACGGACTCGTGGCAAACAGAGGTCGCCCTGGTCGTTTAGTGGCAAGACCGCCTCGTTTTTTGAATGAGGTTTCGTGGGGTTCGATTCCCGCCCAGGGCAATCCTCAGACCGTAGAATTATTTGCACCTCGCGCCAGCGTTAATGCGATGTGCCTTTTGAGCATCGCATTAGAATTTGAATAATTCCAAACAGTTGCATTCCGCTTGAATGGTTTGCGACGAGTCCGTATCAGCTCACGCGTGCGACACCGCTGTCGTTCAGCCTTCCAACAACGAAGGCACCTGATCCTGAGACCTTGACTCTCTTCCATTGGGGTAAAGTATGTTTTTTCTCTCTCTGCTGGCGCGGCAGCTCGGCTGCGCCTCGTGCTTGAATTCCACGCAAGCAAACGCCGTACAATCCACAGATCCAATTTTTTTGAAGGTTGCCAGCAAGGCGCTTCCGAAGGGTGCGCTTCACTCAGCCAGCGTGCGCGCGTTGGTATTGGCGCTTCCCCTTGCGCTGAACACGCCTGTATGGGGACAAAGCACGACGGGCACAGATGACGCCGCTCCAGCTCAAACAAGCGAACCGGTTGCAGGATCTGAAACGTCTACCGATGCCTCGGATGAGGACTCTATTCCGACAGTGACAATTGAGGCGGCGGAGCCGGACACCGGCGATAGTGACAGTAAAAAGTCGGCAGCACAGGAGCCAGCGTTCACACCAGAGCCGAAAAAGAAGAAAAAGAAAGCGGCCCAGACCTCAGCGCCAAGTGCTGCCAGCCAGGGTGCCGTATTTGCTGAAGATGATGACTTTGAAGACGACATTGAACGGGCGGAATTGGCCAAGCGCAGCGGTGAAGCCGTGCGTGGGTCGCTCGGTACAGGAACGACCGATGTGGATGGCTACGTTGCCGGCGCATCCTCAACATTCACCAAAACCAACACCAAAATCCAAAATGTCCCGCAGACGATTTCAATCGTGACCAAGGATCAGTTTCAGGATCAGGGCCATGAAAATCTAGGCCAAGCGTTGCAATACGTGCCCGGTGTGACGGTGCAACAAGGTGAAGGCCATCGCGATCAAATCACCATTCGCGGGCAAGAGACCAATGCCGATTTCTTTACTGATGGCGTGCGCGACGACATCCAGTACTTCCGTGACTTGTACAATATTGAGGCAGTCGAAGTTCTCAAAGGTCCGGCTGCACTGATCTTCGGTCGTGGCGGCGGTGGTGGTATTGTCAACCGTGTGACCAAGAAAGCCGAGTGGCGCGATATCCAAGACGCGTCAATCAACTTTGGCATGTATGATCGCAAACGTGTGACGCTGGACGTTGGGCAAGGTGTGACCAACGATTTCGCTGTGCGTTTGAATGCGATGTACGAAGACTCAGAGAACTTCCGCGACTTCTTTGAGTTGGATCGTTATGGCATTAACCCAACGATTGCAGTCAAGCTCAGTCCAAAAACCCTGTTCCGTGCCAGTTATCAGTATCACTACGACAATCGGACAGTGGATCGTGGCGTACCATCTGTTGCTGCAACCAACACGCCGCTCAAAGGTTTCCAAGATACATTTTTTGGCAACCCGGATGTGAGCTTCACTGAATTCAGAGGTCATGTTGCGACCGCCACATTAGAGCATGAGTTTACGTCGGGTCTGAAGTTCCGCCAGCACATTTCCTACAACGACTATGACAAGTTCTATCAAAATATTTTTCCGGGATCGTCCGTTGACGCAGCAGGAAATTTTGAAATCGGTGAACCCGGCAATCTTGTTAATGGAGATGACGGTGGCTACAACAGCGACACGGATCGCAAAAGTTTCTTCAGCCAAACCGATTTTTCCTTCCAGTTTAATACTGAACAGGTGCACCACACGATGGCGTTTGGGGCTGATTTCTCATGGCAGGACACACGTGAGACCCGCTTTACTCCGATCTTTCCGGATGCAGGTCCGGACGGGGGCATTGTGATTAACATTGCTAATCCAACCAACTTTCAAAATGTGATTTTTCCAAATCAAACACGGGACCGGAATTCTGACGTCAAGACGCAAGGGTATTACATCCAGGATCAGATCGAAATTACCAAGTATTTCGAGTTGATCGCAGGTGTTCGCTTCGACCGGTTTGATGTTGATTTTCTAAACGCTCTGAACGGATTTCAAGCGAGTCGTGTTGACAATGTCTGGTCACCGCGTATCGGTGCCGTTGTTAAGCCAACGAGCACCCTGTCACTTTATGCAAGTTGGTCAAAGTCGTTTCTGCCATCGATTGGCGATCAATTTACCAACCTTGAGGACGAAGAAGATTTCGAGCCACAAGAGTTTGAAAATCGCGAGGTTGGTTTTAAGTGGGCCGTGTTGCCAAGGCTCTATCTCACAGGTGCGATGTTCCAACTTGATCGGGTCAACCAACCTATCAGAGTGGGTGGCGTAGAGGTCGCGTCGGGTGAAACAGAAACGCGCGGCGGAGAGGTCGGCCTCACCGGTTACATTACTGATGAGTGGCAGATCAATATGGGTTATGCTCATATTATCTCTGAAATCACGGATAATGGCGACAATACTAACAACCGCCTCGGCAATTCCGTTGAATCCTCACCTGTCAATCAGTTTTCGGTATGGAATCGGTACCAGTTCACCAAACTGTTTGGCGCAGGGGTCGGTGTCGTCTACCAATCGGAATTCTTCCCGACGACTTCAAACTCCGTGATTGTGCCAAGCTTCACCCGTGTCGATGCGGCGTTGTATTTTGATATCAATGAGAACTGGGATGCGCAGGTTAATGTCGAGAATCTATTTGATATCGACTACTTCGCGTCTGCGCACAATAACAATAATATCTCGCCTGGTGCTCCACTCTCAGCCTACGCGACAATCCGGGCGAAATTCTAGGGTGCAGGTTGCGACGGACGGTAACACGACGAGCCGCAAGCGCGCCGGGGACGTTGGTGCGCTTGCCAAGTGTCAGCAATCGATCGATGTGAGATTTTGGGTCCTAAAACTGGATCTTGAACCCAGCATGTGCTTCGGCGCGTGAAAATCCATCGTCATCGACGTGGATTTCCCCGTCGACAAACGCGCTGGCACCGCCACCCAAGTTTGTTGATGCAGTTGCGCCAACAAAGCCGGTGACTTCATCATCCTGTCCGCCTGGGTTGAAGGACAGGGTCTGTCCAAGCAGGATGGCTGAGATGGTGTCGTGATCAGAAGACCAGGCTTCAATGCCGACGCGCGGTGATAAAGTGCCAACTGCGCTTGTAAATGGAAACGCAACCTGGGCGCGGCCGAGCCATAAGGATACATCGCGATCGGCAATGGCGAGATTACCCAAGGCACCTGTTTCGGTATAGCCATCAAGGGACAAGTGCGCGTAGCGCAGACGGGCGCTGGGCTCAATGGAGAGCCAACCGAGGTTGATGGTCGTGCCGACCGTGACTTCCGGTGAAATAAAGGTGCCGTCAAACGAGGCGGTGCCCAATTGAATGCCGCCAGCGACCAAGTTGTTGGCCACCCGGCGGGTGCTGTCGTAGTCGCTCTGACCGGCTGTAACGATGACATTGGCGAACCAGTTGCCGTGCGAGAGGCTGGTGTAGAGGCCGCCAAAGAAGCTTTCGATGTCGAGTTCCTGGCTGTCGAATGCGGTCTCGAGGTCAGCCTGTGCGCCACCGGCGAAGCCGCCGATACGTACGCCACGCGTCAGCCAGCCATCCATGCCAACTATGCCACCGATATAGCTATGGGTGGATGCCAGACTTGTTCCGTTTGCATCGTCATCACGGTGGCCGCCAAAGGCTTGCGCCCAAACGTTGGAGTGCCCGCTGGAAGCAGAATTCGAGAAATCTTCTGGCATCAGATGCATTGGCGCACTGATGTTCCTTGCGCCAAGACCCATCGCGCCAAGACCTATCCCGCCAAACTGCGCACCTGAACCACCGTGTGAGCGAGCTAGGCGCAGCCGCGCATGCACAGAATTGAAAATACCGCTTGTGAGATCGGCAAGCATCTCATCGGTTTGGGCAAGTGCGGTTGGATCAAGAACGGCGATTTGATTGCCAAGAACGGCAAACGGTTGGCCGCTTGTGACGATGTTCTCGGGCAGTCCACCGATGCCAAAGGTCAGTGCGGAGCTGATGCCCGGTCCATAAGAGATGGTATCGGTGCCGCCTCTGAAGTTGATGGCGCCGACGATATTAAACGCACCGGACAGCGCCAGCGTATCATTGCCGTTGCCGACAAAATCGATTGCTGTTCCACCGGGACCTAGCAAACTTTGGATTGTGCCGGAGTTTATGAGCGTGCCGTTGACGCCCATTTCAACAGCTTCGCCACCAAGGATCTGCCCCGTATTGACGAGGGTTCCATTGGCATTGATATCAACGCCTTGCTGATTGGCGGTCGCACCGCCCTGAATCAAGCCGCTGTTGTTGATAGAGACATTGTTGCGGCCCCTGACAGCATCGCTGCTCTGACTTATGATCGTTCCGGCATTGAAAATCGTGTTGTTGTCACGCACCACGATACCTTGGTCAGCGCCGTTGCCGCTTCGGACAAGGCCTGAATTCACAATTGAATTGTTGTCTCGCACGTTGATGCCATCATCGCCGCCGCTGGTGATGCTGCCGGTGTTGGTGATTGAGTTCCCGTCGCGGCCTTCAATGCCACGATCACCGCCGCCGTTGCCGCCCTGAATCGTTCCAGAGTTGTTGAAGACGTTGTTATCGAGCACGTCGATGGCATCATCGTTGGCGCTTCTGATCGTGCCGCTGTTAGTGATCGTATTGTTTGACCCAGCCGAGATCGCTTCATCGTTGTTACCGTTGCCGCCTTGGATCAGTCCTGAATTGCCGATTGAATTGTTATTTTGGACGTTGATAGCGTCGCCACCGCCACTTGTAATGCTGCCGGTGTTCGAAATGGTATTGCCATTGCCGGCCTCAAAGCCGTTATCGCCGCCGCCATTGCCGCCCTGGATTGTGCCGGAGTTGTTCAAGACGTTGTTGTTGAGGACGTCGATGGCATCGTCGTTGGCGCTCCTGATCGTGCCACTGTTTGTGATGGTGTTGTTTGATCCACCCTCGATGCCCTCGTCACCGCCACCGTTGCCGCTTTGCAGGAGCCCAGAGTTGTTGATCGTATTGCCGTTGTTGACGTCTACAGCATCCTGATTGGTGCTGATCACGGTGCCGTCGTTGTTGACGGTGACGCCATCCACACCACCTGTTGCACTGACGGCGTCGCCCGCGGTGTTGATGGTTCCGCCAGCTTCAATGGTACCGGTATCGCCAGGTGTGTTGAGCGTTTGTGGTGCGTTGACCGTCTGACCGCTTTGCACGGTGAAATCAGCGGCGAACGCGGTCGACGACACCAGCGAGTAGACAACGGCCGCGGCCAATAAGAGAACAAAAGGCGAGTTCGCCTTCTTCTTACACATGTCACCAGCCCCCGCTGCAGCCTGCTTTGGTTGTTAAAGCAGGCGCAATTTCTCATCTGCCGCACCTTTTGAGGGCGGTCGATGTGACCTCGGGCCGATTCGGGTGCCCGCTTCAATGCCTCAGGCCTTCGAATCAGGCGACTCATGTGGAGTGTTGTTGTGCAAGCACGCTCCGCTCACGGAATAGTGAGTCGGACGCGGCATTCATTAGGGATCAAGGCTTGAATGTTGCGGTGATCTCGTATGCACCGCCGGCGGACGTATAGTAATCCTGGATGCGCAGGTAGACGGCTGATCCAGGCGGCGTTTTAGCGGTCGATATGAGGTCCGCGCCACCGGTCTTGTTGGTGAACGATCCGATGTTGGATTTGTTGCCATCGAACACGACGATATGTGGGCGCAGTGTTGTTGAGAGATTGGTGATCTTGACCTCGAGTTGCTTGGCCTCGTCGTCGGCTTCGAGTCGATAAAAGTCAAAGTCTTTGCCATCCATAATCGCAGCTTTGATGGCTTTGCCGGAGGCTATGGTTTTTGCCTCTAAGATGCTGTCGTTCGGCTCCAAGGAATCAT
>JAHZKN010000234.1 GCA_022600335.1 Alphaproteobacteria bacterium | reverse complement strand
TTGACCCCTGCCATCGACTTCTTTTAAGCGCGAAAACGACACGTGTGATCGCAATCGGCAAGGCTTGGGCTAACCACGGCCGCTGAACCTGCAGCCTTCACAATAGAGACCTCAGGCATGGCCTCATCGCAACATGGCCAATTTTCTTCGTCGTCAGTGCCAACCGACGATGTCGCAGAGCTGTCATTAGACTTCGACGATGCTGTTACCACCTATCGCACGATGCTCCTCATCCGGCGTTTTGAAGAAAAGGCCGGCCAGCTCTATGCGCTTGGCGTCATTGAAGATGAGATCAAACTCTGTATCGGCCGGGAAGCGCTCATTGTCGGGCTGATGATGGCACGACAAAGCAATGACGCAGTTGTTGTCGGCCAGCGCTGTCATGGTCATCTGCTGGCACTCGGTGCCAGCCCTAGTCAGCTGATGACAGAGCTGGCAACGGATGTCGGCAGTCTAATGCGAGATCCAATCCGGTTGCCGAAACTAGGCGCAGGACCTGCAACATTTCATAGAATTCCAGCTGGTGTTTCGGACATTGTGCAAGTTGCAACAAATCTATCTGGTCAGCAGCCTCACACTGGTGTTGCCAATGTCGTGTTTGCGGTCCTTGATGGCGATCAGGTTGCCGAGCAGGGGGATGCGGGCAAACTTTGCCAAGCCTTTCGCGACGCACAGCAACACCGCAGCCCTGTCGTGATGATCGTGGATCAAGCCCAGCCTGCAACAACAAATCCGTCGCAGCATGATCTGCACGCAGCCCTATTGGATGCCTCGACTGGCAGCGGTGTACCGTTTCAAACCGTGAACGGTATCGATGTTGTGAACGTCCGCAACGCCTGCTGCGCAGCAGCCAATTTAGCCAGATCTGGTGGCGGCCCTCGCGGCCTGTTGATCTCAACGCAGGCGTTTCGCGGCCACGGTGAGCGGTCTGGAGCGGGCTCTGGGGATTCCGCACGTGCCCGCGAAGCGAATGACCCGATCCTCTCCCACAAAACCCAATTGTTGGCTGGTCGTTTCAGCACTCTTGCCCCCCCCAGCGTTCCGGCACAGCCATCGATCGACCAGGTTCTTACAGCCATTGAAGACGACATCCGAACGAGCATTGCCGCTGCTGGGCACGCTGCGCGCCAGGCCTAGAGTGTTTACGAAGGTATGGATCATGGACCCACCTGCTAGTCTTGCGCCTCAGCGAGCATCCGCCCGCCGCTCAATATCGGCCGAGTTATTGACCCCGGGCATGGAAATGCTCACATAGTTGACTTGCCTCCCCTTTGGTCCTGATAGGGCAGGCGCGAATGATGAGGTAAAAAAGACTATGAGTAATGACATCGAGCGCGAACTTGATATTCCCGATGGCATGGGTGATGCGGAGGCCGCGATTGAAGTGTTGCGCGCCTGGATCGCTGATGGGGCGCTGCACGTAATTTTTGATCCCAATACGTTTGCTGAAGATTTTGCCGAGTGGGGTCGTCTGTTGTCGGAGATTAGCCATCATATTGCCCAGGCCGCTGCCATGGAGGGTGAAATGAGCCAAGACGAGGCGCTTGCCGCCATTCGTGACGGCTATCTCAATGGGTTGGAGACATGGGACGGTCAGCGCGATGGCCAAATTAGAGGCCGCACGACACACTAGCCGAGGCCAAAAACCCATTTTTCGGCCATGTTTTGGTGGTTTGGCTTGCATCCTCGCACGTAAACAGTTTCAGTATTTGACAAGCCCCTGATCGCATTATCCACAGATTCGACAGGGTCAAGGATTATCCATACCCGTTGCCCACAGGCTGCTGGCTTGCTGGCTTTCATTTCCGGGCCTAAGAACGAGGCCAAGTAGGGGTGAAATTTATTGAGTGGGGACAATTCGATGTTGCGATCTATAGTTAGGGCGCTTGTGCCCGTGCTGGGCCTTAGCGCCCTCACAGCCTGTTCGAGCGATGGCTCGCTGATGGGCACCAACCTTACAACATCGTCGATCAATAATACGCAAACGGCACAAAAGCCTGCCATTGATCCGATGTGTGTATCTCTTGTTTCTAAGATCGATAGCCTGAGAAAAGATGGCATCACAGATCGTGTGGCCAAAGCGGGTGCTGGCAAAACCAAGACCGTTCCGGTCTATCGCACATCGCTTGCCCGGATGGCTGAGTTGGATCGCACCAATGCGCTGTTCCAACAACGGTGTTCAAAATTGAAACCAGCGTCGTCCGCAGCGGCTGCTGTCGCGCCTCCGCCGCCGCCACCAGCACCTAAGACAGCTGCAGTGACAACAGCTAAGAAAGCCGTGGTCAAAGCTGCAACAACGAAAACAGTGACCAAAGCAACGGTCGCAACCAAGACACCTGCCGTAACATCTACAACAACAACTGCGGTGAAGACTGTTGCAAAAGCTGCTGCAACGGATGCTGCGAAGGCTGCCGCAACGGATGCCGCTAAGAAAGCAGCGACGGAAGCTGCTGCAAAAGCAACCACGGCGGCGACCACAACGCCTTAGTAGCTCAAAAAGCGAAATTCAGCGAACGCAGGCGTTTCATTAGCGCCTGCGTTTTTTTGTTTTTTTGTCCGATGGCGCAATGTGATGGCGCTACTGAGAGGGGACGTAAAAACCGTGTCTCTGCAGTGTCGTGATCCAAAGTGCTGAAGAGGTCTTGCCTCAGCCATTTTCATGTGGTGAAACATCGCGTAAAATAGGGGAGGGATGTCGGTGTCTTCGGTGCGGCTATGTGTGAGTATTGCGAATGTGCTTGTCGTTGGCAGCATGACTTTGAGTGTTGCAGCCTGTGGGGGTCCCGGATCAGGCAATCCATCCACTGCTCCAAACGCCAGTGGTTGTGCGTCCCTGCGCACTGAGCTCTCAAAGTATGAAAAGAAGGGCGTGGCCTCGTGGGCTGAAGCTAAGAACGCCGGCAAGAAGCTATCAAAGGCCAAGGAAGCTGATTTGCGCATCTACAATGACTTGCTCAATCAATATCTCGGGGGGCGCTGCCACACCTAGGGGTGATGTCCCTAGCGGATAGCTTCTGCAACGACGGTGGCAGCTCTGTCCTGTTCGCTTGCGCGAATTGATTGCCGCGCCGTTTGCCCTTGCCTTGGCGGGCTTGGTCCGCCCGTGATAGGACCATCGAACATGGTCACCCTCATACCCAGTCGCGACCGATGCAAGCAGCGACCGCGCCACCCTGAAAAAGCCTGGCGGCCCGATACACCGCGCTTGCCGCGTCCGCCTTGGATTCGGGTCCGTGCGCCGGTATCACCTGTATTTGCAGCAACGTCTAAAATCATCAAAGCCAATGGATTGGTCACGGTTTGCCAAGAAGCAAGCTGCCCGAATATTGGAGAGTGTTGGTCTAAGCATCACGCCACGATGATGATCCTCGGCGACATCTGCACCCGCGGTTGCGCATTCTGCAACGTTGCGACAGGCAAACCCGACCCCGTCGACCTCGACGAAGCCAACCGCGTCAGCAGTGCTGTAAACAAGCTTGGGCTTGCCCACGTTGTGATCACATCGGTTGACCGCGATGATTTGGCAGATGGTGGAGCGCACCATTTTGCCGGTGTTATTGGTGCGATACGGGGCCGCTCCCCTGCAACCACAATTGAAGTTTTAACACCAGACTTTCGCGGTAAGAAGGGTGCTCTCGAGTGTGTTGTTGCAGCCGGCCCGGATGTCTTTAATCACAATCTGGAAACTGTACCGCGGTTGTACCGCAGCATTCGTCCTGGCGCGCGCTACATCCATTCGCTCAACGTCTTGGCGCGGGTGAAAGAGTTGGCACCGGAGATCGTAACGAAATCCGGTATTATGGTCGGTCTGGGGGAACACATCAGCGAGATACTTGCGGTGATGGATGATTTGAGGGCGGCAAACGTTATGTGCCTGACAATTGGCCAGTATTTGCAACCAACGCCCAAGCACGCCGAAGTCAAATCTTATCTGCACCCTGATGTGTTTGCGGAATTGAAAGACGCCGCGTTGGCTAAAGGGTTCGTGAGCGTTGCATCAAGCCCTCTAACGCGTTCATCGTACCATGCTGAAGAAGACTTTCAGGCCATCAAGCGTGCCATGGCACACGCCTGAGTGTGGCGCGACACAGAGCCCAAAGGAAAATCAAGACGTGCCGAAATTTGAGACCCGACATCCTGTGGGCCATAGCGCCGAAGATATGTTCCGGCTCGTTGCCGATGTTGAACGGTATCCGGGATTTGTGCCGCTTTGCACCGCCCTTGACGTGACGTCACGAACCATGACGCCGCATGGTGAAGAGCTTGTTGCAACAATGGGTGTTGGTAGCAGCGCATTCACCGATACGTTCACAACACGTGTATTGCTCAACGAATCTCAAGGAGAAATTCTCGTCAGCTATCTCGATGGCCCCTTTGATCATCTTGAAAATCGCTGGCGATTTATGGACCGCGACGACGGTGGCAGCACCATTGACTTTTATATATCGTACGCATTTCGCTCACCACTTCTAGGTCTGGTGTTGGGGCCCGTCTTTGAAAAGGCATTTCGTCGCTTTGCCGTGGCGTTTGAAACCCGTGCGGATCAAATTTACGGCAAACCAACGGCAGCTCTAAAAGCGGACGCCTGACGACGTGATCAGTCGACGCGTTGCCTCAAGCAATACTGTTGTAAAGTGGCGTGCACGATGCGCTTGCTGCCCGAGCGCCGCCTGCGTCAAACGCTGGCCGTCTCAAAACAGCGCTTTGCTATGATTGTGTGTCTGTTTGAGACCACGCACCGTCTCAAGGCCTTTGGCTTGGCGGAGGTCTGTTTGGTCGAGATCCGCACCTGTGAAGTCAGCGCCATGAAGATCGGCACCGGCGAAAATCGCCTGAGACAGGTCGGCGTTCTTTAGCACCGCACCGCGCAAATTGGCGTTTGTAAAGTTCGCGAAACGGGCTGAGACATAGGTCATATCCGCACCCTCGAGATCAGTGTCTGACAAATCAGCACTTTCCAGCTTTGTGCGCCAGACATGTTCAATAAAGCCGGTTTCACTAAACGGCGCAAAAGTGATGCCTCGCAAGTTGGCGCCCTTGAAGTTAAAGCCGTTGAGTTGGCCGAAAACTTTAGCACCGGCAAGGTTCGCCCCAACAAAGCTGGAGGCCTCCGATAATTCCTCGCTCAACGTCGAGAAAGACGTCGGTCGCAAAATGCTAACGCCAGTAAGATCAGCACCATCAAATTTTGCGCTAATCAACGTCACACGATCAAGGCGAGCGGATTTAAGATCAACACCGCGTAAGTCGGCACCCGTCAAGTCACTGCCGAAGAGATCAGCACTGGCAAGTTTGGCTTTTTTGAAATTGAGCTGTGCCAGATCCAAGTTCTTGAGATCAAGCCCTGAGAGGTCTGGTCGCATGGTTGCTTCAGCGCGAAACAAAAGCTCGGTCACTTCGCGCGCCGTCATGTCGGCAGACTTTGCCATATCGAGCGGCCCTGCGAGCGCGCAGGCTATTGCAAGGCTACGAAGACTTGATGGTTGAAAGCACCAGTGCACGTGTGAACTCCCATGATCTGTCGTTGACGTCTAAGTCCTACGCTGTGCAGAGCCCATACATATACCAGATCCGAATTGTGGGAGCATAACGGCTAGAAAGGCTTTTGTGCCAAGATCTCATCAAAGTGGTGCACGACGTCCCCCTTATTCACGCGTTAGGGGTCGGTGGAGGCCTCCAACAACGCCGACAGTGTGGCCTGTACGGCCTTTTCGCGAATGGCGTCGCGGCTCAGGTCTGCGAAGGTGTGCTGTTGCACGGCCGGAGGGCTGTTTTCGGTTGAGACGGCGATAAAGACCAAACCGACCGGTTTTTCAGCACTCCCGCCGCCTGGCCCGGCGATACCCGTCACGGCGCCTGCGATATTGACGCCAGATCGCTCACGGGCACCAGTTGCCATGGCGACGGCAACCTCAGCACTGACCGCACCATGGCTGATGATGAGATCTGCTGGTACGCCCAACAGATCCATTTTTGCTTCGTTGGCATAGGTCACAAATCCGCGGTCAAAGACATCAGACGCGCCAGCGATATCGGTGAGCGCCGCGGAGATCAGGCCGCCGGTACAACTTTCTGCAACCGCGAGCCGCCAGTTGTGCTGGCGCAATGCAGATAGGAGCGCTGTGGTGAGCTCACGCGTATCCATCGCAGCCTTGTCTCAGCCTCTGGGTAAATTTGAGTTGCAACCTGATAACAAAATAGGCGCACCGAACAAAGGGTGCGCCTATTCACTTTGAGTCTCGGCTGCATGCGTGGTGCAGGCCGTGAAGCCTATTCTGCAATCAGCTTTTCAGCCCGCGACAGCAATGTATCTAGAGTGTCGCGCGCATCTTGCCCCATGGCGGCGAGGGCACGATTTTGCGCAGCTTGCCAAATGGGGTGAGCCTCAACCAACACGGCTTTACCTTTGGATGTTAAATGCAAACCTCGGCCGCGACGTCCCGCCGGTGGGTCCATCACAATGTGGTCAAGCGCCAACAGCCGCTTAAGATTGCGCGACAGTGTCGATTTTTCAATGTCGAGCTCGTGTCCGATTTCAACGGCAGTGATGCCGTCGCGTGACGCAAGCTGGGCGAGCAGCGTGTATTGACTTGCTGTAATGCCCAGCGGGCGAACAGCGTCATCATACACACGTGTAATAATACGAGACAATTGTCGGACGCGTGTCGCAAGACAGTTCGCGGCCGTCATTTCAGCAATGTCAGTAATCTCGACCGCAGGATCTGGTGCGCGATCAAGTGTTTGAGTCATCATGTTCATATTGCGGGTCTCCCGCTTGGATTTTGGCATACAACTTCTGAATCGTTGATGCAGCGATTCTGGCGGGAGGGTCAACGCAAACACTGGCCGCTCGGTACTGTGTTGTGGTGAGCTGTGGCCAATTTGATGCCCGTTGGAAAGGAGGTGTGTTTAGGCCACCTCGGGAAGAAACACGGTGGCAGTAGCCATCGCGGCTACGCCTTCACCTCGGCCCGTTAAGCCAAGTCCTTCTGTCGTCGTCGCTTTCACCGATACCCGATCGGGCGAGATGTCCAAGATCGACGCAACCTCCGCGCACATACGGGCTCGGTGGGGCTGAATTTTTGGTGATTCGCAAATGAGCGTGACATCGACATTGCCGATTGCTCCACCAGCCGTGCGCACGCGCTTTGCAGCGTCGGCCAAGAATATGTGCGAAGCGGCCCCTTTCCACTGTGTGTCGCTGGGCGGGAAGTGGGTGCCGATGTCACCATCACCCAGCGCACCGAGAATTGCATCCGTCAGTGCATGCAAACCAACGTCAGCATCAGAATGACCACTCAAAGCGAAACTTGATGGAACGCGCACGCCACAGAGCCAAACGTGGTCGCCCTTATCGCAGCGATGCACGTCATAGCCGTTGCCCATACGCGGTAGGAGGCGTGTCTCACCTGTGCCATCCGCTGCCATCGCGAGATCCTCTTTGGTTGTCAGCTTTGTGTTGTGTTCCGATCCCGCAACGACGACGACTTCGTGCCCAGCCCAGGCGACCAGCGTCGCATCGTCTGTGAAGGACTCTTGGCCGACGTCACTGGCCTTGCGATGGGCGTCATATACAGCAGCAAAAGCAAACCCCTGCGGGGTTTGTGCGCGCCATAAGCCTTCGCGGGACAACGTTTCCGTGATCAATCCAGTCTCGGATGTGCGCTGCAAGGTGTCGGCGAGCGCCACTCCGGCTATCGCGCCGGTATGATGCGTTAGGGCCCTCACGACCCGATCGATCACATCACTGGAAACAAATGGCCGAGCGGCGTCGTGGATTAGAACCGTGTCCGGCGCCTGTGCTTGTGCGAGCGCCTCAAGGCCGGCGCGCACGCTCTGTTGGCGCGTGGCACCACCTTCAACCGGTGGCAAAAGCTTTTCTGATGCACCGTCTTCAGTAACGGCCTCATAGGCATCGAGATCAGCGCCGTGAACCACGACCAAAACCTGATCAACGGAGGGATGCGAGGTGAAAGCCTCAATGGCATGGCCCAAGACGGTCCGGCCTTTGATGCGGGCATATTGTTTGGGGCCGGCGGTCTGCGTGGCATCTGATGCACTTGGCTGTGCGCGGCTGCCGCGCCCGGCAGCAACAATGAGGGCGGCAGTGGCCAATGGAGTGCTCTCCTTCTCGGATCCAGGAGGGGTTGCTTAGCCGCCCCGGCCCTGGCAGGCAATCGGGTGCCATGCCCCTCTTGTCGCCACATCCGTTGTGGCCTAATCTGCCCAAAAGTTCAGCATGCGGCACCCCCGCATAAAATTTATGCACTAAGAGGCGGGCGCACGCTGTGGGGTCACACCGAATTGCAGGTCTTGTGAGTGTAGGTCTAAGGCTTTGAGCCAAACGATACAACTTGGACGCCATCGGCTGGCAAACGCTGCGTTCTTGGCCCCCATGTCCGGGGTCTCGGACTTACCCTTCCGGCGTTTGGCACACGGCTTGGGCGCTGGGCTGGTCATTTCTGAAATGGTGGCCAGTTCCGAGTTGGTGCGCCAGCGTCGCGATGTGTTGCGCCGTGCGCGCGGCGACGACCTGAG
>JAHZKN010000233.1 GCA_022600335.1 Alphaproteobacteria bacterium | reverse complement strand
TTATAACTTTTCTAAACTCAATATTCCTGATGAGCACCCGGCGCGCCAGGATCACGATACGTTTTACTTCGCTCCAGATTCTGATGGGACGCGACAACTTCTGAGAACCCACACCAGCCCGGTGCAAATTCGCACCATGCTGAACGCACCGCCGCCCATTCGCATTATTGCGCCGGGGCGTGTTTATCGCTGCGATAGCGATCAGACCCATACGCCAATGTTTCATCAGATCGAAGGTTTGGTAATTGATGAAACGACCCACATGGGTCACCTCAAATGGGTGTTGGAAGAATTTGCCAAGGCATTTTTTGAAGTCGATAACGTCGAGATGCGCTTTCGCGCTTCACATTTTCCTTTCACCGAACCATCGATGGAAGTGGATATCGGTGCCGGCGCAATCGGTAAGCCGGGAGACTGGCTAGAAATCCTAGGCTGCGGCATGGTGCATCCCAATGTATTGCAAAACTGCGGCCTCGATCCGGAGCGGTATCAAGGCTTTGCTTTTGGCATGGGTCTCGACCGCATCACTATGCTGAAATATGCCATTCCAGATCTCAGAGCCTTTTTCTCTGCGGACCTCCGCTGGCTCCGCCACTATGGATTTTCCATGCTGAATACACCAACGCTTGGTGGCGGCCTGTCACGATAAGGGCAATGTTGAAAGAAATGCATCTATGAAGTTCACCCTGTCATGGCTCAAGGATCACCTTGAAACGGACGCCGCACTCGACACCATCCTGACAACCTTATCGGCAATCGGGCTTGAGGTTGAAAGCGTTGACGATCCCGGCGAAACGCTTGCAGCGTTCACCGTTGCCCGCATCACCGGCGCCAAGCCGCATCCAGACGCAGATCGTCTGCAAATTGTACAAGTGGAAGCGGAGCCCGGAAAACCAACCCTGGAAGTGGTGTGTGGCGCACCCAATGCACGCAAAGGATTGATTGGCGTTTTTGCCCCCATCGGTACCTATGTGCCGGGTATTGACATCACGCTGGTCAAGCGCGCCGTGCGTGGTGTGACATCGAATGGCATGATGTGCTCTGGCGCAGAATTGCAATTATCTGATGATAGCGATGGCATTCTCGATCTGCCGGCTGAGATGTCTGCACATATCGGCAAGCCCTATATCGAAGTGGCCGGTCTTGATGATCCGGTGATCGATGTTGCAATCACACCCAATCGTCCAGACTGCACGGGCGTCAGAGGTATTGCACGCGACTTAGCTGCAGCTGGCCTTGGCACATTGAAGCCAGAGCCCAAGCTGTCGAAAGTCGAAGGCCAAACTGACTCAAAGATCAAAATCGCTCTGAAATTCGACGCAAAAACTAAAGATGCCTGCCCGGTGTTTGCAGCAAGGATGGTGACCGGCGTCAAAAACACCGCGTCACCGGATTGGCTGCAAGCGCGCCTCCGCGCCGTTGGCCTCCGGCCTATCAATGCGTTGGTTGATGTCACAAACTATGTTGCCCACGATCGTGGCCGACCGCTGCATGTCTATGATGCCGACACCCTAACCGGCACGGTGCAT
This sequence comes from Alphaproteobacteria bacterium, assembly GCA_022600335.1. Lineage (GTDB taxonomy): Bacteria > Pseudomonadota > Alphaproteobacteria > Rhizobiales > Hyphomicrobiaceae > JAHZKN01. The sequence continues at coordinate 5,188 of JAHZKN010000233.1, read as the reverse complement.
GCGCGCATGGGCAAGGCAGGAGAGAGTTTTACAGCCCTGGATGACAACGACTATGCTGTCGACTCCAGCATGTGCGTGATCGCCGACAACGATGGTCCGCTTGGTTTAGGCGGTGTCATTGGAGGCGAAAGCTCAGGTGCCACAGAAGCAACCAAGAACGTGCTGATCGAGAGCGCCTGGTTTAGTCCAACACGGACAGCAGCGACTGGGCGCAAAACCGGTTTGATTACCGATGCCCGCTATCGGTTTGAGCGCGGTGTCGACCCAGCGTCTGTGCTACCCGGCCTTGATCTGGCGACACATTGGATCTTGAAGCTGTGCGGCGGCACACCATCGAAAGCTGCAGTGGCTGGCACTGTGCCGGACCCTACGCGAAGTATTTCCTTTGACCCAGCCCACGTCGAGCAGCTGACCGGCGTTGCTGTCACTACCAAGGACATAAAACGAATTCTCTCAGACCTCGGCTGTGAGGTAACCGGTAAAGGCAGGGCGCTCACCGTTGTCGTTCCTTCGTGGCGGCCTGATATTCATGGGCCCGCTGATCTGGTGGAAGAAGTTGTCCGCATTGTGGGGCTGGATAGAATTCCCGCAACACCGCTGCCGCGCGCAAGTGGTGTGGCAACACCCGTGCTGACAACCAATCAACGGCGCACCCGGCGTGTGCGCCGAGTGCTCGCCAGCCGCGGCATGGTTGAGTGCGTGACTTGGTCGTTTATCCCACAAGCCGAAGCAGAACATTTTGGCGGTGGCTTGCCAGAGTTGCAGCTCGCCAATCCCATATCCGTCGAGCTGTCTACCATGCGTCCGAGTCTTGTGCCCGGGTTGCTGGCTGCGCTGGCGCGCAATCGCAATCGAGGCTTTCAAGATGCAGCTCTCTATGAAGTAGGACAAAGCTACTCAGGTGAAAAGCCAGAAGATCAACATTTGATAGCAGGTGGCGCGCGGATCGGAAGCGAAACATTAGAGGGTGGCGGTCGTCATTGGCGCACACCACTGGTGCCAGTTGATGTGTTTGATGCCAAAGGAGATATGGCGGCGGCTCTTGCAGCGATGGGCATCGATATCGGCAAGGCGCAAATCACCCGCGATGCTCCCGACTGGTACCATCCGGGCCGCTCTGGAACCGTGCGCCTTGGCCCAAAACGCATTCTTGCGCAGTTTGGAGAAATACACCCTGAAACATTGCGCCTGTTTGATCTTGAAGGCCCGGTTGCAGCATTTGAAATTTTTATCGATCAGTTGCCAGCGGAAAAGAAAAAAGCAAGCCGCGCGAAACCCGCACTTCCCATCAACGACCTTCTCCCCGTGCGCCGCGATTTTGCCTTTGTCGTCGATAAAAGCGTTGAAGCCGGCGCAATTCTTCGTGCAGCAGCTCAGGTCGACAAAACACTAATCAGTGAGATCAATGTATTCGATGTTTTTGATGGCGGAGCGCTTGCCAAAGACCACAAGAAATCTGTCGCTATTGAAGTGCTGCTGCAGCCAAACGATGAAACTTTGACTGAAAAGGCAATTGAGGCCGTTTCAGAAAAAATCGTCTCAAGTGTTGCAAAAGCGACTGGGGCTGTGATTCGTAGCTAGCGCCTTACGGTTTCGCGAGAGGTGCGACAACAAACCGTGTGACATCGGCACACTTCGCCGCTGTTCGACAAAAGCTGTATATCTCTTGACTGTTTAGCCCGATAAGAAGTTTAGGAGCATCCGCATTATGGCTTCAGAAAAGACCCATTCGATGATCCTTGAAAAATCTGATCTCCATCACATCGTCATTGTCGGTGGCGGCGCAGGCGGACTTGAGCTTGCAACGCAGCTTGGTCACAAACTCGGGCGCAAAAAGAAAGCTCAGATCACACTTGTTGATCGCGCACGCACGCACATTTGGAAACCGCTCCTTCACGAGATTGCCGCTGGCAGTATGGAAGTTGACCGACACGAAATTGAATACATGGCACAAGGCCATTGGCATGGGTTCAAATTTCGCTGGGGCGAGCTTAGTGGGTTGGACCGCGCGAACAAACGCTTGCGACTGGCGGCCACGCAAGACGAGGAAGGCCGAGAAGTCACGCCAGACCGCTGGATAGAATACGACACGCTAGTCATTGCAATCGGCAGCACATCGCACGACTTTGGCACACCGGGTGTTCAAGAAAATGCCATCATGCTCGATACACCGGAGCAAGCTGAACGCTTCAATCGGCGTATTCTCAATGCGTGTGTACGCGCCTACGCGCAGCCAGGCCCCATAGGGCCGGGTCAACTTACTGTTGCAATAATTGGAGGTGGTGCCACAGGCACAGAGCTTTCCGCAGAGCTGCATGGATCGATACGCGGGCTTGTCGCCTATGGCTTGGACAGCATTGATCCTGAAAAAGATATCAAGATCACTTTAATTGAAGCAGACGATCGCATTTTACCTGCTTTGCCAGAGCGGATTTCAAAAGCGACGACAGAGATTCTGGAAAAGCTCGGTGTTGAAATTCGCACAAAGTCTTTTGTTACCGAAGTTTCAAAACAGGCTGTGACGCTGGCGACCGGCGACGTTATTCCCTCTGAGCTTGTCGTTTGGGCTGCCGGTGTGAAAGGGCCTGATATCCTTCGACAACTCGACGGTCTTGAATCGAGCCCTTCTGGCCAGCTGGTCGTCCGCCCAACACTTCAAACGACAATGGACGACGATGTGTTTGCGTTTGGCGATTGCTGCTGGCTGGTGCCCGATGGCGAAAAGGACCCTGTTCCACCGCGTGCGCAAGCCGCCCACCAACAATCATCACATCTCGTGAAGCAACTCGGAAACAGACTTGATGGACAGCCCATCACTGCATTTAAATATCGTGACTTTGGCTCGCTCGTTTCGCTTGGGCACCACTCGACTGTTGGCAGCCTGATGGGCTTTATCACCGGTCGAAAAATGCTGATCGAAGGATTTGTCGCCAAGTTGATGTACCGGTCACTGTACAAAATGCACGAGTGGGCATTGCATGGGTTTTGGAAAGTATTCCTCGACACCCTGTCACGCACATTAACGCGGCGCACCGAACCGCACGTGAAGCTGCACTAGTCACGCACCCGAACGGATACCGGCCACACGCACTAACGCAAACGACGCAAGAGCTCCGGCGTTGGGTAGCTATCGGCGGCGAGGCCAAATTTGATCTGCATGGTCTTCACTGCAGCCCGCGTTTTGGCGCCTAAGATGCCATCGACTTCGCCAACATCAAAACCGCGCCGCTTCAGACGACGCTGTAGTTCTTTGGCTTGGCCTATTGAGAGAATGGGGATGCCCGGACTCGGTTTGCGCATCAACGGGGCCCCATCAATGCGCGTTGCCAGATACGCGGCCGTTGTTGCGTAATTCAAGGACTGATTCCACTTCAGGTACACGTGGAAATTTTCGTAAGCGAGAAACGCGGGACCTAGACGCCCCATAGGTAGCAACAACGACGCGGGCATCGCATCGTTTGGCAGCTTGGCACCATTGGTACGCACGACACCCCATTTCGACCACTGTGAACGAGGATGCTTAATGTCAAGTCCGGATTCTTTCCACGGCATCTTACGTGGCACGCGAACTTCTTCAATCCAAGGCTGATCGCGCTGCCAACCAAGATCACGCATGTAGTTGGCCGTCGAACCAATCACATCGGCATCAGAGCGAAACAAGTCAATGCGACCGTTGTTGTTGTAGTCAATGGCATATTGCAAATAGCGCGATGGCAGGAATTGAGTCTGGCCGATCTCACCGGCCCAAGAGCCAATCATACCGCTCGGGCGCATATCGCCACGATCAATAATCTTAAGTGCAGCCAACAATTCGGTGCGAAACATATCGCTGCGCCGACAGTCGTAGGCGAGCGTTGCTAACGCGCCAAGAATGGAGTCTTTGCCCATGCCAGCGCCAAAGTCACTTTCCAATGCCCAAAAACCGGTGATCACAGATGGTGCGACACCATATTCTTGTTGTGCGCGATCAAATATGGCCTGATTGCGCTTGATTTTCCGGCGACTGGAAACCACCCGATGTGGCGTTGCCAGCTTCTTCTGAAAAGATACAAAACTTTGCGCAAAGAAGCCCTGGCGGCGGTCGCGTTTGATGATCTTTGTTTTGAGAGTCATGCCGCCAAGCGCTGAACGAATGGTGCGCTGTGAAATGCCTTTGGCTGCAGCCTCCTTTTTGAAATTTGCGAGCCAGGTTGAAAACCGCCCAGTATTGCGACAGTTTTTGGATTTTGGCGGGGCGTATTCGCTGTGCGGAGACCCTGTGCTTGTCGTGGCGCCACCGGCAAGCACAACAGACGTGTGCGTGAACAACAGAGCCGAGGCGAGGATGGCGGATAACGGCAAACGCATGAACTGGGTCTCCATAAAGTCTGTGATCGGTATTTACGCGCACTGATGCGCGTAGATGGGGCAGCGTCAAGACGCAACCGCATATTTCCAAACTGAAGCCTCTTATGGCGGCCCCTTCGAACATGCACCTGCCGTCTGCAGAGGCGTCTCATCACCGAGGTGGAAGCCCGTACCCCTGCACAACCCTGTGTTGGCAGCTTTAGTTTGTCGATCGGAAGGAAACGCTGAGCTGCCGTTTTTTAGAACTATTCTAAATTAGATGAGGCTCCCGAGATAGGCCTGTCGGGCTCACGAACGGGCCAGTTGACGCAGGCTGAAACAGTCCTTTTGCGGGCTTGGAGCGGGTGCTATCTAGCCGGCCATGACCGATACGTCTCATATTCGCAATTTCTCAATCATCGCCCACATCGACCACGGCAAATCGACGCTCTCGGACCGCATGATTCAGTTGTGCGGCAACGTCAGCGCACGCGAGATGAAGCAACAAATTCTCGATTCGATGGACATCGAACGCGAGCGGGGCATCACCATCAAGGCGCAAACTGTGCGCCTCGATTACAAGGCCAAGGATGGTGAGGTCTATCAACTCAATCTGATGGACACGCCAGGCCATGTCGATTTTGCTTACGAAGTGTCGCGTTCGCTTGCGGCCTGCGAAGGGGCAATTCTCGTCGTCGATGCGAGTCAAGGTGTCGAAGCGCAAACACTTGCCAATGTCCATCTCGCCCTCGATAGAGACCTTGAAATCATCCCTGTTTTGAACAAAATTGATTTACCCACAGCTAATCCCGAGGATGCAAGAAGGCAAATTGAGGAGATCATCGGCATCGATGCCTCTGAT
>JAHZKN010000232.1 GCA_022600335.1 Alphaproteobacteria bacterium | reverse complement strand
GTCGTGCAGAAACCGCGGCCGCTCGTACGCAGGTGCCGAAAAGCCCTTAAGTGATCCGTTTCACAATTCGTCGGCGATTGCAGAAATTGCCTCGCGCATGGCGGTCTCCACGCCTGGTTCAGTCATCGCGTGACCAGCGGCGTCAACAATCTTGAGCTTACACTTCGGCCACAGCTCAGCGATGTCACAAGCCGATTTTGGCGGGCACAGAAGATCGTAACGCCCCTGGATGATGCGGCCTGGAATGTTTTTCAGCGCTGCCATGCCGTCTCGAAGCTGACCAGGGGCTAGGAAAAACTGATTGTGGATGTAGTGAGCTTCCATGATCGGTGTCGGCATCACACGAGATTTTGGTTCTGAATTTGTGATGCGCTCTGTTGTTGCGGGTTCAAGCTCTGACAGACAGCGCTCGTAAGCATGCCAAATGTCGGCAGCGGGCTTGTGAATCTTGGGATCTGGATCACGCAATCGTTTCACATATGCGGTTAAAGGATCGCTGTGTTCGTTCTTTGGCAGGAAGGACATGAACTGAGCATAGAGCTCCGGACGAAAGCGGCGCGGGCCGTCAACAAAGGCCCACGTTACTTCTTCTGGTGAGCCGAGGAAGACTGCACGCAAGACCATACCGGCAACACGTGATGGATGTGCTTGGGCATAGGCCAAAGCCAATGTTGACCCCCATGAACCGCCCACAACCAGCCAGCGATCTATACCAAAATGGGTGCGGATAGCCTCGATATCGTTGACCAAATGGTCTGTGGTGTTGGCCGAGGTAGACAGAGCAGGGTGGCTGCGACCGGCGCCGCGTTGATCAAACAAAAATGTGTGAAATCGTTGGCTGTCAAAAATATTGCGGTGGCTGTGCTGTGCGCCGCTGCCCGGCCCACCATGCAAAAAAATCGCCGGGCAGCCACCTGCGTTTCCGATTTGCTCGACATACAGCCAGTGTTGATCCCCAACATCAAGCATGATGGCGTCGAACGGTCTGATTTTGGTTTCAACTGATGACGCCATAGCGCGGGTGGGGTTCCACGTGAAATGCAAACGAACAGAGGCAAGCGTAGTCTCTTAGCTGTAAATAAGGACGCTTGCGCAAATGCACGAGCGTCCTTGGATTTGTTCTACCGAATGACCTCGCGTTTCCGAGATTTTATTTTGGAGCCAATACCATGATCATTTGCCGGCCTTCAAATTTAGGCTCCAGCTCGATCTTGGCGATTTCCTCCATGTCGGCCTTGACGCGGTTGAGCACGTCCCAGCCTAAGTGCTGGTGCGCCATCTCTCGGCCGCGAAAGCGCAATGTGACTTTGACTTTGTCTCCATCGTCAAAGAACCGGCGCATGGCACGTAGCTTGACATCATAGTCGTGCGTGTCGATGCCAGGGCGCATCTTGATTTCTTTGACTTCAACAGTCTTGTGGTGCTTGCGCGCAGCAGCAGCCTTTTTACGTTCTTGATATTTGAATTTACCGTAATCAAGGATTTTGCAAACGGGTGGATTGGCGTCAGGCGAAACCTCGACCAGATCGAGGCCTGCTTCGCTGGCACGCTGCATCGCGTCTTCGATACTGACGGAGCCGATATTCTCGCCGTCTTCAATGATCAAACGGACTTCTGGGGCCTGGATGGCGTCATTGATCCTAGGGCCGGGCGGCTCGCGGCTGGGCGGGCCTCGCATGGGTCTGCGGATGTCGATCCTCCATTGGTAGCTTCGCAGGGGCACAGGTATGACGAAAACGTCCGGAATGCAAAGCAATCAAGACGCTGTTCACAACACGTTGCAGCATCAATAAGAAAGCCTGCCAAGTCAAGGCCGAACCAGGGCTTGGTCAACCGTTTTGCCAATGTGGCTGGGCATCTTTGCAACGCTTGGGGTTTGCATCAGTCCGATGCAATTGGTTCCTAAAATTCGCTCCACGACTATGCTAGGTGACTTCCCAAAATCTCGTCATAAACGCTGAGTGTTTTGCGCCGCATGGCAGCAAGCGAAAAATGTTTAAGAACATGGTTGCGGGCTCTTTCGCCCTGTGCCACGCGGTCTACCGGGGCCAATGCGAGTGCCTCAGCGATCGCGTCAGCGAGGGTCGGAGCGTCGCCTGGTGGAACAAGCCAGCCAGTTCTCTCGTTACGGCTTACTTTGGGCTGTGTCAGGAGAGTCTCGGGCAGAGCACCAATACCAGTTGCAATCACGGGGCACGTCATGGCTTGCGCTTCGATGGACGCACGGCCAAACGTTTCTGGTTTTACGGATGTAATGAGGGCGACATGCGCTAAGCTAAGGGCGGCGGGTATATCTGTCACATGGCCAACAAGGCGCACGTGGTGTCCAATATCATGGTGCGCGATGCGTTCGTTGAGGGCGTGGACATAGCCTTCGCGCCCTTGCGCATCGCCGGCGAATATCACCACTGCGTTGTCGAGCTGGCCATTAGCAAGCAATTGGTGGGCAGCCTCAATCACCACGCGATGTCCCTTGATTTCGCTAAGGCGGGCTGCGACGAGAATGATGCGCGTGTCATCGTTGATCAGCCACTTACTGAGCAAAGCGTTGCGACGCGCGCCTGTCACGGTCTCCGGATCAAACTGTGTGCCATCAAGTCCGCGATAAATGACACGGACTTTATCAGCCGGGAGTTCATAGCGGTTTTGCACGAGTTGTGAGGTGTAGTTGGAATTGGCAATTACCAAATCGCCGGCAACCATGACGCTATTATAGTACCGCTTCAGGCGATTGGTTTCATGGTAGGCCCCATGAAACGTTGTCACAAACGCGGTCTTCGTATGTTTTGCGGCAAGGGATGCGCTCCACGCTGGTGCGCGACTGCGCGCATGAATCAAATCTACTTGTTCCTGTCGAATGAGCTGTGCCAATTTGTTGGCATTGAGCGCAATGCGCAGAGGGTTCTTAGTTGCTGCTGCGAAGGGAATGAATTCACCACCAGTTTCCGCAACACGCTCAGCCAACCTGCCTCCTTGTGAGACGACCAAAGACCGGCCACCGGCTTTGGCGATGGCTTCAGAAATTTCGATGGTAGACAGTTCAGCTCCACCGGTGTCGAGTTCTGGAATAATCTGCAATATGGTAGGTCGCTCAGAGCGCACGGGTGCACCTCAAATTAGGAAACGGCTTCATAAGATGGATGATCCGGAACTGCAATTCCTCGCTGTCGCAGGCGAAGCAGGCGAGCGTCGCATTGCGCTGCGTGTCTTGCCACCTGAAAAACCGGGAGGCGCGGTTGTTCTTTGGCTGATTGGCCTAAAGTCCGACATGGTCAGCACCAAGGCGGAAGCCTTGGCAGGCTGGTGCCACGACAAAGGGTATGGCTTGACGCGGTTTGACTATTCCGGCCATGGCCAGTCCTCGGGGTGCTTTGAAGAGGCCACGACAAGCGATTGGCTCGAGGAAGCCGACGCAGTTTTTTGCCAAAAGACGGATGCTGCTCCAGTCGTCTTGGTCGGTTCAAGCACCGGTGCCCACATAGCGCTGGTGCTTTTGCAGCGGTTGCGGGCGAAAGATCCCGAGGCAGCGGCGCGTGTTCTAGGCCTCGTGCTGATTGCTCCTGCGTGGGACGTTACGGAATTGATTTGGAATAATCTAAGCCCCGCAGCACAGCAGGAAATTTTACAAACCGGACGTCACGATCAACCTTCCGAGTATGGTGAACCCTATCGGATTAGTAAAAAGTTTATCGAGGATGGTCGCAAAAATTTACTCAGAGACGCACCCTTTGACCCTGGTTGCCCAGTTTTAGCCCTGCAGGGGTTGCTGGACAAAAGTGTGCCTCCAGCGCATACGCGCGCCTTATCATCAGTCCTTAAGGGCGATTGGCTCGAAATTACCGAAGTTTCCGATGCCGAGCACCGCTTGTCGCGACCAGAAGATTTAGACAAGATTTATGCGCTGATTGAACGTGTCATTGCGACGGGCGAGTCGACATCGTAACGCAACCCGAATGATCAATGGTAGCCGCAGGTAAGTCTAAGATCACTTACTTGGCTTTTTTGACATGAATTGTGGGAACGGGTTTATTTGGCAAACCCTCTTGCAGCGCTGTTTCCAGCGCGTCACTGCCAGCTTCTTGTGCGATGTGTTCTGGTACGACCCATGCTGTCCAAGTTTTGGCGACGATGGGCTTGCCACAAAACAAGCGCCCAGCTGAGACAGTGCAGGTTGGATCTGGCGTCACATTGCGATAGGCGCGCCGGTCATGGCGCATAAATTTTAAATCAACTGGCTGTAAGAGAACGCCATTGTCCATCACATCAACATGACGAAAGGCACACGCGAGCGTCTGTCTGCACGCACCAGCACGGCGTCCGAGTGTATTGAACGGCCCGAGGGTTGCACCGCGATGCATGCGCTGCGCTTTCTTTTTGACGCCGTGGCTCATATAGCAGTGGCGGCGACCGCAGAGGACCGGGTCTGCTGTTTTCTTAAATCTTCGAATGCCCTTATCCCCCGGCTGCAGCACCAGAAGTACGGTCGCTGAACGCATCAAGCTAGAGGCTTCGGAGATGCCACGCACAACATTTGCCGGGCCGCCAAGCGCGTAGCCCGGTTCTGGCAGCTCTGTCACATTTGCGGTGGCGTCGAGCGGTGCTTGCGGTTCAGAAGGTGTCAATAATTCGGCTGCGGCGGCTACCGGCGCACTTGCACCTTCAGGAGCGCTTTTCGTTATTTCAGGTGTTGCAATACTAGGGCGACCTTTATCAGTTGCGATTTCATGCATTGGTGAGGCAATCGCACTCTGCACATCGGTCACAGCGTTTTTGTCTGATGCATCCTCGCTCTGTGACGATGCCTTGTCATCAAAACTCAAAATGTTTTGTGTGTTGGTTTCTGTGCTCGGTGTACTTAGAGAATTTTGGGCGCTCTTTTCAAGTAAGTCTTCAATCGTCTTGGTGCGTGCTTCGATTGATTGCAATATTTGATCGGTGCGTTCCAGGTCTGTATGCCCTTTGCGCGCTTCAAAGACATCTTCCACCTGTTCTGCACTGATCGCGTCTTTCGACTTTGCCAGCGGTGCTTTTTCGATATGAGCTCCAGCAAAGCGTTCGGCAAGGCTATGCGCGCCGCTGTCGTCTGCCAACGCTTGTGTCACCACCACGCTAGCAACCGCGACAACAATGCCGATCAGCAGACCGTGTTGTGTCATTTGTAATTGCATCCCGTAATCCAAAAAACATGTGCGGGGTTGGGCGTACTGCAGGCCCTCGTTGCGCGGCCACTATAGGGTTCGCCATGGTGCCCAACAGATCCCAATCATGACGTGGTTAAACGCCTGAATTCTGGCAACAAAATGGATGGTTCCGTGGGTCGTGTTGGTGCTTTCTGCCGGCCCCTGCTTATGCCTCCTTGGCAATGGCGGTGAGCCCCTCGCGATAGCTTGGGTAAGTGAGCTGCACGCCCAGATCGTCCTTGATCCGGTCGTTTCGTACGCGCTTATTCTCACAATAGAAGCTTTGCGCCATCTCGGAGAGTCCGGCCTCGGATATTGGCACGCGCGGTGGTGGGTCAGCCCCTAAACACGAAGCTGCATAGGTAATGACGTCCTCAGGCGGGGCCGGCATATCATCGGTGAGATTATAAATTGTATGAGTACCTCTTCCCTGCATCGCAGCGGCAATGGCGATTGCTGCGTCGGTGACGTGAATACGATTGAATACCTGACCCGGCTTGATGATGCAGCGTGCCTGACCAGATTGGACGCGCTCGATGGCGCTGCGCCCAGGGCCGTAAATACCAGCGAGGCGAAAAATCTGCAGTGGGACGTCAGTGGCCGTCGCAAGAGCTTGCCAGTTTTTTTCGGCGATCAACCGACGCTCTGAGCGTTGAGATTGTGGCGTTGCGGGTTGGGTCTCGTCGAC
>JAHZKN010000022.1 GCA_022600335.1 Alphaproteobacteria bacterium | reverse complement strand
CTGTTAACAAGGTCATTTTGATTGGCAATCTGGGCCGCGACCCGGAAATTCGCCGAACTCAAGACGGCCGTCCAATCGCCAACTTGCGTGTCGCCACCAGCGAAAGCTGGCGCGATAAAACAAGTGGTGAACGGCGCGAAAAAACAGAATGGCATTCGGTTGTGATTTTCAGCGAGCCGTTGTGCCGGATTGTTGAGCAGTACTTGCGCAAAGGCTCCAAGGTTTACATTGAAGGCCAATTGCAAACCCGCAAGTGGCAGGACCAGCAGGGTCAGGATCGCTATTCCACAGAGGTTGTGTTGCACGGCTTCAATGGCTCTTTGACGATGCTTGACGGACGCTCTTCTGGTGCTGGTGCTGGTGCCGGTGCAGGACAGGGTCTGCAAGAAAGCGGTGGCCAGGCGGAATACGAAAGTGTTGCCTCTTCTGGTAATGGCTCTGGCAGCAATGGCGGTGCCAAGTTTGACAAGCAGCTAGATGATGAAATCCCGTTTTAAACTCGCAACGGTTTAAAGCGAATGTATCGGCCGCGCGGCGTTGGTCTTTTTTGATCTGCCGCGCGGCTTTTTTTGTGTCTGCTTGCTGTCGCCGCGCTGGCGTCAGTGAGACTTCTACTGGTTGGCCCGCTCGGGACGCCATTTAGACAATGAGTAGGGGCGCCAACCCGTCGGCTAACGGCTGAAGCCCGCATCAACACCCTGTCTGAACAATCAGACGCGGTTGCCATCTTTTTCTAGCATGCGCGAAAATAGTCCCACCAAAAAAGCGGTGCTGAGGCCAAAATTTAAAAGGCCAGTCACAGACGCCATTGCTGCAAAAACACGGTAGTTATGATCTAGAGTTACATCACCGTAGCCAACGGTCGTGTATGTGATCAGTGAAAAGTAGATGGAGCTGCTCATGTCTGGCAATGCGCCAAGGCCATAAAATGATAATGCCCACGCCCAGACTTGAATGGTATGGGCAAGAACGACAGTCAAAAATACAGCTGATACGAGGAGGGTCCAACGTGCAAATTCGTGGATGTGATTCAAATGACGGACGTAGCGCTGAATATTTCGCGCAATATACACAAGCATAAACACATGCAATAGGGAGCAAAGAACCAGCACGGCACTCCCCCACAAAATTTGAGTAATTGTCGTCATTGCGTCTTGTCTTTCTTTCGCTCCACTGTAGGTTCCATCTCACACCTCAAGCTTGTTGCCACATGGCGTTGATGGCTTGATCGTTCACGATAGAAACTTTTATCAAACGAGCCAACGATTATGAATCGCCCACTGCTACTAGGATTACTTTCACTGCTCACCGTTAGTCTAGCAGGTTGCAACGAAGCGAAAGTCGAAAACGTTGAGCTGCCACCTCGCTCTATAAAATACATGAAAATAGACAAGCTAGCACAGAACGATACCCGCCAACTTGCCGGTGTCGTAAAAGCAGGCACCAGCGCTAATGTGGCGTTTGAGATCAATGGCAGTGTTACCGTGATGTCCAAGAAAATTGGGGATGCCGTCAAAAAAGGCGAAGTTATTGCACGCCTTGACCCCAAGTCTATTGAGTTGGAAGTCAAGCAAGCAGAATTCTCACTGAAGCAAGCCAACGCATCGCTTGAAGATGCGCGCAGCAAACTGTCGCAAAAAGAAGAGTTGTGGAAGAGCCGCTACACAACGAAAACTTCACTCGACACAGCAATAGTCAACTTTGCAAATGCTGAGGGGCAAGTCGGTATTGCCCGCAGTCAACTCGAACTCAAAAAAAGAGACCTCGAAAAGACAGTGCTGGAGGCGCCGTTTTCAGGAACTGTTTCTGAACGCACCGTTGAAGTGTTTGAAGAAGTGAAAGCTGGTGAAGCAATTTACAAGCTGCAAACGCAAGGTGAAAATGAAGTTGAGGTTTCGGTTCCAGAAACTCTTATCGGATTTGTCAAGGTTGGTGATGCGGTCACTGTTAAACTATCTCCTTTGAATGGCGCATCGACGAAGGGTCTTGTGACTGAAGTTTCGCCACAAGCTGGAGATGCAAACGCCTTCCCTGTCACGGTTCGGCTTGAGAAATCACCACCTGAATTGCGACCAGGCATGAGTGCGCAAGTGGTTATTGCGTTTAAAGGCGAAGCCACCGGGAAAGCGTACTCAATACCTGTCGGGGCGCTAAAGCCGGACGTCGCGGAAAACCAAGGCACGATCTTTATCTACGATCCAAAAACAGAGACGGTTCGGCAGACTGCCGTGAAGGTCGTAGGTATAAAAGGCAACATGCCTGAGATAGTCGGAGATATTAAGCCCGGCGATATCATTGCGGTTGCTGGTGTTGGACAAATGTACGACGGCATGAAGGTTCGACTTCTTGATGCTGAAAAATCGTTCTAGGGAGCAACCATGCTGACCCGTCTGGCATTGAACAATCGTGCGCTGACCATTGCCTTTCTGATCGTTGTGCTGTTGATCGGGCCGATCAGTATTCTCAACCATCCATCCCGCGAAGACCCTGCGATTACAATTCGATCAGCGTCTGTCATCGCAACCTTCCCAGGAATGTCGGCGAACAGAGTCGAAAACCTGATTACATCTAAGCTTGAAGAAAAAATTCGAGAAATGCCGGAGGTCGACGAGCTAGAGACGATTTCTTCAGTCGGCCAGTCGCTGGTCAAGATTACGATTGCCGATAAATATACGGATATGACGCCAATTTGGTCGGATCTGCGCAACAAAATTGATGACGTAAAACCTGAGCTGCCGTCGGGAACGCTGGGACCGCAAGTTTTTGACGATGAAGGCAATGTTGCGATGGCAACCATCGCGATGACAGCGGAGGGCTTCACTAACGTTGAGATGTATGAAGCGTCAAAGGCTCTAAGGCGCGTGATATACGCGCGCGTGCCGGGTGTCCGAAAGGTTGAGTTCTTTGGCCGGATCGAGCCGCGTGTATTTGTTGAGTTTGACAACATACGCTTGTCTCGTATGGGGCTCACTGCCACTGCGATCCAGTCAGCGATTTCACAACAGAACGTTATTCTCCCAGGGGGGCGGATTGAGGCGAATGGCAAATCTTTTACCATTGAACCGAGTGGAGATCTTGGTTCAATCGATGACATCAAAAAGATTTCTATTGCCTTGCCTGACAGCAAAAGCACGGTCTATCTGTCGGATATTGCGACCATATCTTTCGACTTCGAGGATCCTCCCAAGCAACCTGCGTTTTGGAATGGTAAGGAGGCTATCGTTGTTTCAGTCTCCATGGTTGATCAGTTTAATGCTTTCGTCATGGGTGAGGCTTTGCAGAAAGTCGTGACGTCATTTAACGGCACACTTCCAGTTGGTTTTCAGCTTGATCTCATCACATGGCAGCCGAAAGAAATTAGAACTGCCATCTTTGGCGTGTTCAACAATCTTTGGCAGACGATCCTGATTGTCCTTGGTGTCGTGATTGCATTTCTAGGGTTTCGAACGGGCCTGATCGTTGGCGCGATGGTGCCGCTTGTGATGGTGATCACGGTAATTGCAATGCGGTTGCTTGGGATCGAACTTGAGAGGATGTCCCTGGCATCACTCATCATTTCACTTGGTCTACTTGTCGACAACGGAATTGTCGTTGCTGAAGACTTTGGAAATCGGATAAAGCGGGGCCAAGAGCGCATTCAGGCTGCGTTGGAGACAGGACAAAGCCTTTCGAACCCTTTGCTCGCTGCATCGCTGACAACCATTCTTGCCTTTATGCCACTCATGTTGGCGCCAGGCGGTGCGGGTGAGTACACGCGATCAATCTCGTTGGTGATTGCGATTGCTCTGTTAGTAAGCTGGGTTGTTGCTTTGACCGCGTTGATCCTGTTCTGTCTGTGGTTTCTCAAAGTTGGTGAAACGGTTGATGACGATAAGGCCTATGGTGCCTGGTACTATGAGCGTTATCGCGGCCTCATTCGAGCGTGCCTCAGAAAAAAATATATTTCCGTTGCAGCAGCGTTTTCCACTTTGTTCGTTGGTGTGTTTCTCTTTGGTTTTGTGTCGAAGACATTTTTCCCAGGATCAGAGCGGACTCAGCTTCAGGTTCTGGTTGAGCTTCCCCAAGGGCACAATACGCTTGCGACCCGCGCCGTCACCAAGCGACTGGAAACCTGGCTCCTCGATAAGGAGAAGAACCCAGACGTTGTTAGCGTCGTGACGTATATTGCTGATGGTGGTCCGCGCTTTTATCTCGCGCTCAGCCCCGTCGATGGAACTCCGAACACAGCGTACATGCTTGTGAATGTGAAGACGCCGCAAGACGTCGCCACGTTGCGCCAGCGCGTCATGCGATTTGCAGTCGATAGCGTTCCAGAAGCCGAAATTTTTCCCAAAGCGATGTCCATGGGACCGAATGAGGCAGGGCTTGTTGAGTATCGCATCTCGGGTCCAGATGAGAAAATTTTGAAAAAGAGCGCCGAGCAACTTCAACTCGCCATGCGGCGCATTCCGGGAACCGTAAACATTACGGACGATTGGAAAAATCCGACCGCGACCCTTCGTGTTGTTATCGACCAGGATGCCGCCCGCCGCGTTGGCATCACATCACAGGACATCGCCAATTCTCTGTCCAACCAACTGTCTGGCGTCGAGGTTACGGATTACCGCATTGACGACCTATCAATACCAGTGGTGTTCCGCACGGGTGTCGATGAGCGAACGCAACTGTCACGATTGCGGTCTCTCAATATTGCGGTTTCTGGCGGCAGCCCGGTTCCTTTGGAGCAAGTGGCAAAACTCGCACCAAGGTTTGGCTTTTCGCAAGTCAAACGCCGTGACCTTGAGCGTGTCATTACGGTTTCCGGAAAGAGTGATCGGCTGACAGCTGCTGCGCTGGATGCAGAAATGTCGAAAGAAGTTGCAGCCCTACAGCAATCCTTGCCACCCCTGTACCGGATTGAAAAAGGTGGCGAGATCGAGGGGTCCAGCGACGCTCAAACCGCACTATTTGGCAATGTGCCGCTGGCTTTTGCGATCATGATACTTGTTCTTGTCTGGCAATTTGACAGCTTTAAAAAACCAACCATCGTTTTGTTGACCATCCCTTTGTCCATCACAGGTGTTGCGCTTTCGCTGCTTTTGATGCCGGGTGCAAATTTCAGTTTTATGGGCATTCTTGGTTTTTTGGCACTTGCCGGTATCGTCATCAACAATGCGATCGTTCTAATCGACCGAATAGAAATCGAGAAGGAGTTAGGACGGTCGGAACAGGACGCCATTGTTGAAGCCGGTGTCCGTCGCTTGCAACCCATCATCATGACAACATGCACAACAGCGATGGGGCTGTTGCCGATCATCCTTTCCCGCGACGTTCTTTTTTATGATCTTGCGGTGGTGATTTCTGGAGGTCTTATTGTTGGAACGCTGCTGACCTTGATTGTTGTTCCGTGCCTTTACGCCGTGTTTTACCGCGTTGTCGACAGAGAGCCGAAACCTTCACGTTCTTCAGAGCCAGATCAAGATCCAAGCCTTCAACTGGAGGCGACCTGATCGCCACCCCGTCGATCCGCTGTTTTTTGGATTAT
>JAHZKN010000021.1 GCA_022600335.1 Alphaproteobacteria bacterium | reverse complement strand
GCTTGTCCACAAGCTATACCGTTGTCGCAGTGCGCAACCAAGCTGAGGGCTGGGCAGGGAGGCAGGGCCGAAGGCCCGCAGCTCGCATCCCAACACATCAGCTGACGCACATTTAGCTTCAGAGACGATCGGACGTGCCGTTCTGCTGTTGGAATTGCGTCACAAACCATTTCGCGCCACTCGCCAGCCGCCTATAACCACCCCTGCTTCGCCCTCCAAAGCCAGATGGAAATTCTGTGTCCCGATCTCATCGTCTAAATACACGCGCCGCATTGACCTTCGCGCACCAACTCGCAGACAGGTCCGGAGACGTCACTCTGCGCTATTTCCGCAAGTCTCCTGCCGTCACCAATAAACTCAAGGGCAACGGCTTTGATCCCGTGACCGCTGCCGATCAGGCTGCAGAGCGCACCATGACAAACCTCGTCGTGCGCACGTGGCCAGAGCACGGCGTGGTTGGCGAAGAATATGGATCGACTGCGCACGATGCTCAGTTCCGTTGGGTGCTCGACCCAATCGATGGCACGCGTGCCTTTATCCTTGGTCAACCCCTATGGGGCACGTTGATCGGGCTGCTGGACGGTGATGCGCCCGTACTTGGTGTCATGAACCAACCCTTTACTGGCGAGCGCTACTGGGCAAGCGACACGCATGCGCATTTCAGACTCGGTGACGGCCGCGCAAAACGCATTTCTACCCGTCAGGGTGCCTCCTTGTCGTCTGCAAGTCTTGCCACAACACATCCGGATCTGTTTACCAAAGCGCGCGATGCCGCCGCCTTTCAGCGGTTGTCGAAAAAAGTGCAAATGACGCGTTATGGCGGGGATTGCTACAACTACTGCCTATTGGCTGCTGGTCTGATTGATCTTGTCGTCGAGGTTGACCTCAAGCCGCACGACATTGTGGCGTTGATCCCAATCATCGAACGCGCAGGTGGACGCATTTCAACCTGGGACGGCAAACCTGCAATCCATGGCGGGCGCATTGTTGCGGCTGGCGACCCGAAACTGCACCAGCAGGCGATGAAAATCTTAATGCAATAACTGGGCGCAATCGTCTGGTGCGCATCCAATTTTGGGCAATCAAAACGGGGGGAAATGGTGATCCCTAGGAGAATCGAACTCCTCTTTCCAGAATGAAAATCTGGCGTCCTAACCGATAGACGAAGGGACCACTGCGGCGACGGTATAAGGGCCTTTGCAGCCACTTGCAAGCCACCCCGCAGCGGCGGCCAAAGCAATCGCCTCGTGGCTTATTTTGCCGCCCGAGGGTCTGCCGCGTCAACGATTTGCAACTCAATTTTATCGCGCCCACCCCAGGTGTCACGCCGCAGCTGGCCAGCCACATGGACGGGAAGGCCACCGGAGGTTAGCAGCAGCTCACCCAACGGCTGATCGGCGGCCCGAAATGCGATGGCGTCAATGCGGCTGCCGTCACTCGCCTGCAATGCACACCGTACATGCGCACCGCCAACCACTTTGGCAAACCGCACTGAGACACTCGGAAACGCAAAACACGGTTGCGGATTGCCTTGCCCATAGGGGCCAGCCTGCTCGAGCAGAGCGACAAGATCATGGCTTGCCGAAGAGGGCGTCAGGGCACCGTCCAACTCAAGTTTGGGAGCTGCACGAGCACCCGCCGCGGCGGCCGCGATCTCTTCGGATAAAAATACTTGCATCTGATCAAACTGGCCACGGGTTACAGTAAGGCCCGCCGCCATGGCATGCCCACCACCCTTTACGAGCAAGCCGTTCTCAACAGCTTGACGTACTGCCGCGCCAATATCCACGCCAGCGACCGAACGCAAGGAACCTGTTCCTTGCACGCCATCGTCTGGCTTCGACGACTCCCAGGCAATCACACACGCAGGCCGCTTAAACCGCTCGACCAACCGCGACGCGACAAGACCTACAACACCCTTGTGCCAGTCTTCCCCAGCGATGACCAACAGAGCTTGGTCTGGGTTCTGCTCAAGTTGCTGCTCACAAACTGCAACGGCCTGCTCAAGAACCTGTGTCTCAATTTCTTTGCGCTCCCGGTTGAGCTTATCTAGCTGTTGTGCAATTTGCACCGCCTGCAGCTCGTCATCATCACTGAGCAATTTAGCCCCAAGACCGGCGTTACCAATGCGTCCACCGGCATTGATCCGCGGACCAAGAATGTATCCCAGATGATACGGTGTTGGTGCTTGGTTTAAGCCAGACGCATCGGCCAATGCCTTTAGCCCAACATTATGCCGACTTTGCATAACGGTAAGGCCCTGGGTGACAAATGCACGGTTGAGACCAACCAGTGGTACGACGTCGGCAACCGTTGCCAGCGCCACAAGGTCAAGCAATTGCAGAAGGTCGGGAGCGACAATACCTGTCGCATTCTTCTCATGTCGAGTGTCCGAAGATTGCCCAACATAATAGTTGCGCGCTTTGAGTTCGCGCACTACCGCGACCAAAACCAAAAATACAACGCCGGCGGCACATAGGTGTCCCTGTCCAGAAATGTCATCCTGTCGGTTTGGATTCACCAACGCGTGTACATCAGGAAGATTTTCATCGGCTTGGTGATGGTCAATCACCACCACATCGGTGTTACGTTTGCCAGCCACGGCAAGGGCTTCGCCACTTGTCGCGCCACAGTCAACCGTCACAATGAGTGTCGCGCCGTTATCAATTAGACTGTTGATGGCATCCGGGTTCGGACCGTAGCCTTCCAACATGCGATCTGGAATATGGATGGCGCACGGCACACCATGGTGTGCGAAAAATTTCGCACACAAAGCGGCTGAGCACGCCCCATCAACATCATAGTCACCAAACACCGCGACCGGTGCCTGTTCGACAATCGTATCGGCAATGCGTGCCGCAGCCTTATCCATATCCTGCAGTTGGCTCGGGTCTGGCATAAGGGCCTTAATCGTCGGGTTGAGAAATAGCTCGGCGTCCTCTACGCCGACCTGGCGCGCGGCCAACACGCGTCCCAACAATTCTGGCACGCCGTGACGTTGCGCTATGGCTGTCGAAGCTGCCGCAGCAAGTGGCGGCAGACGATCAGACCAGGTGTAGCCGCGTACGGACTGGGTCACATTCAACACTGCTGGCGAAGACCCAGCGTCTGAAAACGACTGATCCGTCGCCATCGCAACGTTTTTCTGTTTGAGTGCTGCAGCCATGCATGATCCCTGCGTCGCGACCGAATATCGCAGTCCAAGACGACGATTCGCCATGCCGCTTAAAGTCAGCGATCCGTCCTTACCTTGGCGAGCCCAGCATTTGTGTTCTCCCCAGGTTTAAGGCCAAACCCAACATCAATCCGGCTTTGAACACCCGGTTAAGCCAAACGCGGTCCGCAATTG
>JAHZKN010000231.1 GCA_022600335.1 Alphaproteobacteria bacterium | reverse complement strand
CGCTCAACGTCGGCTAACGACACCGCGCAAACAACGCACTGGTCCTGGGTCAAGATCACGTCGGGAGCCAGCGCTTCGAGGCCTGCAGACTCGACCTCGTAAACAGCAAGCGCATTGGCGACAAGATCGCGCACACTGCGATCAATTGCAGCGCTGCCTCCTGAGACTTTAAATTTAGGTTTCGTCAGTTGCGGCAGATCGCAGACCGCTGGCGGCCAGTCGCACTCATGACTGCGCCCAACTTGGGTATCACCCATACCCAACGCATGAACAATTTCCGTTGCGCTTGCAATCAGGGAGACGACCCGTGGCTGCACCACTTCCAACTCGGTCATCACGTGCCTCCCATTGAGCTGGAGTGACCTATCTCAAAACACTGTTGTGCGAACGTCTCGCTAGACTAAGCGTTCTTTTGCTCCAGCAACCGCCGAGCGATCACTTGAGCCTGAATTTCAGCCGCACCTTCAAAGATATTCAAGATACGGGCATCGCACAGGACACGAGACACAGGATATTCAAGTGCGAACCCATTACCGCCATGAATTTGCAAAGCATTGTCAGCATTGGCCCAAGCAACGCGCGCGCCCAGCAATTTTGCCATCCCGGCTTCAAGATCACATCGATGTCCCTGATCTTTCTCGCGCGCGGAGAAGTATGTCAACTGGCGAGCAAACATCGTCTCGACTGCCATCATCACCACTTTGTTAGAAACGCGCGGGAAACTATAGATCGGTTTGCCAAATTGATTGCGCTCCAGTGCATAGCGCAGCGCAAGATCCATGGCGCATTGCGCAACACCGACAGCGCGTGCAGCGGTTTGAATGCGAGCCCCTTCAAACGTGTTCATCAACTGCTTGAAACCCTGACCCTCAACGCCACCAAGGAGATTGGCTTCCGGCACCGTGAACCCGTCAAACGAGATTTCGTATTCTTTCATCCCGCGGTAGCCAAGAACTTCGATCTCACCGCCGGTCATGCCATCAGATGGGAATGGTTCTTCATCGCTGCCACGTGGCTTTTCAGCCAAAAACATTGACAACCCGCGGTAGCCTTTTTCATCCGGATTGGTGCGCGCAAGAACGGTCATGAGATCGGCGCGGACGGGATGTGTGATCCAGGTTTTCTGGCCGGTGATCTTATACGTATCGCCATCCTTGACCGCACGTGTTTTTAGCGATGCAAGATCAGAACCTGTATTTGGTTCCGTAAACACGGCCGTTGGCAGAATTTCACCAGATGCGATCTTCGGCAGATACTTCTGTTTCTGCTCATCTGTTCCGTTGTGAAGGATAAGTTCACCTGCGCTCTCATCGCGGGTGCCAAGTGAAAAAAAACCGATATATCCGCGAGACAATTCTTCAGACACAACGCACATGGCAAGCTTGCCAAGGCCCATGCCGCCAAACTCTTCCGGTAACGACAGAGAAAAAACGCCGAGCTCAGCCAGGTTCTCGATAATCTCTAGTGGAATGTAATCGTTTTTCAGATGCCACTCGTGGGCATGCGGCACGACTTCAGCTTCAGAGAATTTACGCATCTGGTCGTGAATCTCAGACATCATCTCGTCGAGACCAGAGTCGCCAAATGTCGTAGACCCTTCGCCGTTTTTAATTAGCTCAGCAAGGCGTTGCTTGACACTATGCGCTGCACCAGCTTCCACGAGGTCTGCAACTTCGTCTTCAAAGCGATGGATCTCTGCGGTTGCAACACCCAGCGCTTGCGGCCGGATCAACTCAAGCTGGCTCATGGGAATGCCGCCAGCGATCTGAGCAAGATATTCTGAAAATCCAGCGACTAAGATGAGCAGTTCAAATTCGCCAAGACGATCTTCGGACTTAAGTGTCTCTGTCCAAACATGCATTTGCCGCAGCGCTTCAACTGTTGTTGCCAGCCACGCCAGACCATGTGTGACGTGTTGCGCTTCGTCTGGACCGCCAAGTTCTTGCACTTTGAGACGCACGCCAGCCTTAGCCAGCGTTAAAACGCGATCGGCGGCCACAACGGCTTCACCAGCTTTCGCCAACACAGCATCAGGGCCAGTGCTCAATAGGTCCGGTGTCGACTTTAGCTCAGCGATGGACATACGATCGTCTCCTCAAGATCAGCGCTCCGATGGCAGAACGCGGGCTGAGTGCAAATTAAACAGACTTTCTCTGCAAGCAACTGTTTGCGGCGCGACACGGCGGCGCGATCAACGGCTTATTTGCCTTTTAGCGCCTTAAAAATGCGCCGTGCCGGACGCGCACGTGCGGTTTTGCCGGGCGGATCTATCTCAGCATCTGGCGGAGAGGGAGATTTGGGGATGGGTGGTGGTGCAGCAGAGGCATCGATTTTTTTTGATTGGCGTGGTCGCGAGCGGATGATTTCCACGCAGGCTTCCTCAGTATGGGCATAGATCGTGCCACTCAATGCCGGCTCATCATCAAGACTTGGCCCGGTGAGCGCCGGCTCAGGCGTCCGCCAACGTTGACCATCGCCGAAGTTCTCGCCACGCTCCGACTCAAAAACCTGCATCTTGCGCTTTCCCCAAGCCTGTTTTCTCAGTGCAAACCGGCGCGCGCTGCGGGGTACGGGAGGCGGTTTGAGGGGGTCGCTCTTGTTGCCTTTTTCGAGATGCAATGGCGCACCAACCAAACCGTCGGACAAAGTACCATCGGCAGGAGACGGCTCAATATCGGCTAATGTCGGTTTCTTTGGACGAATTTCGATATTGGCTTCAGCCGCCGTCCGTTCAATCTCAGCATTGGGATCGCTTCGCTTATGTGCGGATGGCGTGCTTTGCCGACGTTGTCCCTTTGTTGGAGGAGACAAAGCATCAGTAGTCGCAGTTGACTTTATGGCACGTGCTGCCCAGGCCGCCTGGTTCGGCAACCGGATCTGCCGAGTAACAGCACTGAATACGTTTAGATCATTTGGAATTGGCAAGCGATCCGAGCGATGCAAGACCCGACGCGGCTCCAACATCACTTTGGGCACAAACGAGAGCTCGTTGTTGACGCTCGCAACAGGTGTTTGTTCCACCTGCGCATGCATCTCGCCACCGTGATCGAAACCTGCGTCTCTCTCTCGCCCTGCCTCCGAAGCGGTGGAACGTGCTGACTTCACGGTATCATTTTGAGTGACGGCGTTTGCATGCCCATCCGTGTGCGTTTGCGATCGGTGCACAACACCATGCGCCGCACTTGCGATCAGCGCGTGGGGCTCTGACGTCGGCGTAGGCGTTGGACGCAAGATGTCTTGTTCTGATTTACATCGAGAGATGGGCGTTTCTAGTGCCACGTCGCGCCTTGTCCCGTTTTGCGATGTTGCAGCAAGCAATGCGGCTTGGGCGATCCAGTTTTGCCGACAAATGGCACGGCCAAGGTCAAGCTGCTCGCTAACCTGTTTCCAGTCACTGCTGGTCCAATCTGCAATTTGCTGAAAGCGCGTAACGCCGTAAGAACCCGCTCTCTCATACAGAAGGCGGCGTACAGATAACAGTCACTAAGGAAAACGGTCAAATACTCACCTATGACAAAATCAAGAACTTCCGTGCATATATCTCTAATAT
>JAHZKN010000230.1 GCA_022600335.1 Alphaproteobacteria bacterium | reverse complement strand
TGCGCAGACGATGTTTCGCTGTCCAAGCGCCTGAAGGAAAAGTACCCCCATGAAATGACAATTGTTCTGCAACACCGCTTCTGGGACTTGAATGTCACCGAAGAGGGCTTTGACGTGAAGCTCACCTTTGATGGCATACCCGAACGCCTGGTGGTGCCGTTTAGTGCCATCAAAGTCTTCTTTGACCCGAGCGTGCGCTATGGCCTGCAGTTTGAAGATCCCGAGTCCGTAACTGGCGATCACGACGCAGATTTGGATGGCCTTGGCGATGGCGTCGGACAATCGACAAACGGTGAAATCGTCCGCGCGCGGCCAGAATTGGTTCGCGCACCAACCCGATCCAACACAGCCCAGCCGGATGAACCTGCCGCCGCTTCAACAGAGTCTGATGCTGCGGCAACAGGCGCGGATGAGAACAAGACATCGCGGAATGGACAGATCGAGGAAGAGCGCACGGTTTTGGATTCAGAAGACGTCGCCAATGCTACCGAAGGTGCACAGATTTTGAGGCTCGATGCCTTCCGCAAAAAAACACCTTAGGGCTTCACCTCAACGCCCACCACCTCGAAAGTCCACCGCGCACCGTGCCTGCGCTCGCCGACCACTCTAGGCTCATGCGATCCGACACTGGGCAAAAGCCGCGTGAGTGGCCTTGGCTGGAGCTTAGTCCCACGGCATGATACCCAAACCTGCAATCGACATTGCCCAGCGTTACACTTAAGGACCACCCGACAATGACCACGCGCAAAGAAACCGACACCTTTGGGGCTGTCGAGGTGCCATCCGACAAGTATTGGGGCGCTCAAGCCCAGCGCTCCTTGGGCAATTTCAAAATTGGCACCGAAACCATGCCGGAGCCAATCATCCGCGCCCTCGGCATCGTCAAACACGCGACAGCTGACGCCAATGTTACGCTAAAGCGCCTTGACGCCCCTTTAGGGCAAGCCATCAAGCAAGCGGCACAAGAGGTCATCGAAGGCAAACTCAATCAACACTTCCCGCTGGTTGTCTGGCAAACCGGCTCAGGCACACAATCAAACATGAACGCCAACGAAGTGATTGCCAATCGCGCCATCGAAATCCTTGGCGGTGAGATGGGCTCCAAGACACCCGTCCACCCCAATGATCACGTCAACATGAGCCAGTCGTCGAACGATACGTTTCCCACCGCCATGCACATCGCCTGCGCCCAGGAAATCCACGACAAGCTCTTGCCAGCCCTGCATTACCTGCACGCCGCCCTTGATCTCAAGGCGAAGCTGTGGAGCGACATCATCAAGATCGGCCGCACCCACACCCAGGATGCGACGCCGCTGACCTTGGGGCAGGAATTTTCCGGCTATGCCAAGCAGCTGGAAAACGGCATTCACAGAATTGAAAACACGCTCGCCGGCGTTTTGGAGCTGGCCCAAGGGGGCACTGCCGTTGGCACTGGCCTCAATGCACCGGTTGGCTTTGCCGAACAGGTTGCAGAGAATGTCACGCGTCTCACTGGCCTACCCTTCAGTACAGCGCCGAACAAATTTGAAGCCCTTGCCGCCCACGACGCCATGGTGATGAGCCACGGTGCAATCACATCGGTCGCTGCCGCGCTGTTTAAAATCGCCAACGACATTCGTTTTCTTGGCTCAGGCCCCCGCTCCGGCCTTGGCGAACTGGCGTTGCCGGAAAATGAACCCGGCTCATCCATTATGCCGGGCAAGGTCAACCCAACCCAGTGCGAAGCCATGACCCAAGTTTGCGTTCAGATCATGGGCAACAATACTGCACTGACGTTTGCTGGCAGCCAGGGCCACTTTGAGCTCAATGTCTACAATCCCGTGATGGCCTATAACTTCCTGCAATCCGTCCGACTGATGTCGGATGCCTCAATTTCATTTGCCGACAACTGCGTGGCTGGCATTGAGCCGCGCCAAGACAACATCAAAGCTGGCCTTGAGCGCTCACTCATGCTGGTCACCGCACTGGCACCGAAAATCGGCTACGACAATGCTGCAAAGATCGCTAAGGCCGCGCATCGCAACGACACGACACTGCGCGAAGAAGCCGTCGGTGGCGGCTATGTCACGGATGAAGAATTTTCTGAAATCGTCGATCCCAGCAAAATGATCTCTCCGGCATAGGTCTGCCGGCTCACCGGAAACGCCTTTTAGTCCACATGCGACCTGTCAAACGCTCGTTCAACATCAAAGGCCATCGCACGTCGATTTCTCTCGAGGCGCCGTTTTGGGATGCCCTAAAGCAGGCAGCTGAAACAGAAGGGCTGTCGCTTGCCAAACTGGTCGAGACCATTGACGCGACACGCGACGCCGATGGCCTTTCCAGTGCGGTGCGCATTTGGTTGCTGCACTACTACCGCAGCACCAATCCCAGCCAGCACTACGACGGCGGCAGCCGCGATTGAGATATTCCGCGTGACACGCCCCGTCGCCAAAATATTCCCCTCCCGTCCATCCCAGGCCGCCGTAGTTTCCGTACGTAAAATGTCTTTTAACGCCTGGCGTAGCTGCGCTCGGCGTAAACCAATTAATTTCACTCATGTCGTGCTCCCAATTTATCAAAAAGTGATGTTAAGTGAGCCATCAAGTTTAATCTGTGAT
>JAHZKN010000229.1 GCA_022600335.1 Alphaproteobacteria bacterium | reverse complement strand
CTCAACAGAACGACCAAGGCTGCACATGCAGCGCTCAGTGCCAGACTTGTTTTCAACATATCAGTGCTCCTCAAGCTGATAATCATGATCCCGGCGTGCATTTCGTGCGGTTGGTTTTGCAGACGTCCGAGTTCTGGCATCGCGTGAATGACAGTCATCAGAGGTCGGCAGACCAACAGAGATTGTTTTGTCTTTTCGTAGTTACGATGTGCAGCCGGATATAGTTTTGTTTTTCCGCTGCATACTTCGCTCAGCAGGCTGCGTATTGTTTGCTCAACTGTGATCGTCAGAGGTCGGTACTGCGACCTCGGGCCTTAGCCGGCAAAAAGAGGCAGACAAGACGCATCTCTCAGTGCCCACACGCACAAGAGACCCCGCTGCGCAGCGTGTGGCCTTCTTGTGAAGGTTTGTCGTTGGCGGGTTTGGTCTCAGGTGCGCAACACGGAGCGGATCTGATCTTCATATTGCTGCACCGCTTCCAGTGCACGTTTGGTCATGGCTGGATCGGACTCAGTTTGCTTTGAGAACGCTTCGATCCCGTCGCGAGCATTGTTCATAATCTTGTCGACCGAGCCTTGCGGGTTAAGCTCGCGTGCGCAGATCGTCTGCAGGAATTGTGTAAGAATAACGCCGGTAGCAAGCGCTAACCCAGAAAGCTCGGTAACTTCTTTCTTAAGTTCGGCAATTGTGTCTTCTGTTTTCTTGGAGTCCGTCATGGCGTCAGTTCCTCTTGCAGTCGAACTTGGTGATGTCGCTAAACCTAAGAGAGATCAAGTGCAAGGTCTCGGTGTAAGTGTCGCAGGCCGTGGCTGGTTTTGGTGAGATGTGGCGACATGATCGTGACGCTCGGTATGAACGCAGTTGGGTGGTCGGTAAAAAAATAGCGAAATGGTGGCGTCGCGTCGCGGGCTTTTGTCTGTAAACGCGCGTGACATTGCTATGAAGAGGCGGCACTCAAGCCTTGGTAGGCGCTTTTTCTAATAAGGGCAGAAGCGCTTTGATCATGTTGGGATTGCCGGCAACGACGGAGCCGGTGTCTAGGCTTTGGTCGCGGCCGGTGGCGTCGACCACAGTGCCGCCGGCTTCGCGCACAATCAGATGACCGGCTGCAATATCCCAGGCCTTGAGGTTGTGCTCCCAGAACACGTCAAACCGGCCCGCGGCTGTCCATGCCAAATCGAGGGCGGCTGAACCGGTGCGGCGAACACCGGCCACTTCTGCCATGACCCGTGGTGCTTCTTGTGCAAACACGTCGTGACCGTCGCGGCCGCGGTGGGGGATGCCGGTAGTGACCACCGCATCCGCCAA
Organism: Alphaproteobacteria bacterium; assembly: GCA_022600335.1. Classification (GTDB taxonomy): domain Bacteria; phylum Pseudomonadota; class Alphaproteobacteria; order Rhizobiales; family Hyphomicrobiaceae; genus JAHZKN01. The sequence goes on along the minus strand of JAHZKN010000229.1, from coordinate 2,831 downwards.
CGTGCGTCTCGTGGCGACACGCAAACGGCGGCGATCATTGAGGTATGCGCCTTTGCCGCGTTCGGCGGTAAACATCTCGTCACTGACCGGATTGTAAATCAGTGCCGCCACCAACTGCCCTTCGCGTTCCAAGGCGATGGAAATGCAAAACAACGGAATGGCGTGGAGAAAATTGGTCGTGCCGTCCAAGGGATCAATGATCCAGCGGTGGCTGCCATCGGCGCCTTCAACGATGCCGCGCTCTTCCATCAAAAACTGATAGCCGGGTCGGGCTTTTGATAGTTCATAGTAAAGCGTTTCTTCGGCGCGGTGATCGGCGGCAGAGACAAAGTCCGCTGGACCTTTGACCGATACTTGTAAGTTTTCCACCTCGCCAAAGTCACGATTGAGGTTGCGCCCGGCTTTGCGGGCGGCAGACGTCATGACGTTCATCAAGGCAGACGCGGGCATGGGTCAGTGGTTCCAGAGGGCGGCTAAGGCTAAGTGTGTGTCCAGCGTGTATGGCGACGATTGAGTTTCTCAGAATGCCAGCGGACGAGGTGCTGCCTAGTAGCCTGTTCTGACGGCAAGCGTCTAGTGGTGAGGCGGATTGCGTGCGGTTTCATCGCAAGTTGGTTGGGCTTTGTCCTGACGCATGTTTGAGTTTCCAGGCTTCGGCTTCAGCCGTTGCCGTTTTGCGCTGGGCAGGTGTTAACCCTGCCACCAGCTTATCAAGTTCGGCGTCGGTCTGCATGCCGCCAGATTTTGCAATCATCCGCCAACTGGCCGCGGCGACGACATCCTTTTCAACGCCGACACCTTGAGCCAGAACATGCGCCAACCGATTTTGCGCTGGAGCGAGACCTGAATTGGCCGCTGCCTTGAGGTAGGGGATGGCTTTTGGTTTATCGATGTTGAGGCCAAAGCCCTGCAGCAACATGACGGCATAGTCAAACTGTGCTTCGGGCATGCCCTGGCTTGCAGCTTTGTTGAGCCAGTGTGAAGCGTCTGCTGCATCAGGTGTCACGCCGTGCCCGGTGCGGAACAGCGTGCCGAGATCGTATTGGGCGGCGACGATACCATTTTGCGCTGCATATGTGATGTGTTGCGCGGCACGGACCGGATTTTCGGGTTTGCCCTGGCCCTTGAGAAACAACAGACCAAGGTTGTAGTTGGCTAACGGGTCGCCACTGCGAGCGGCTTTTTCAAAATACTCTGCAGCGGTGTCAAAATTCTTTTCAACACCGCGTCCTGTTGCATACATGCTACCGAGTTGCGCCATTGCGGGAACGTCACCCAGTTGTGCTGCCTTGGTGTACCACTCGGCCGCTTTCTTTAGATCGCGGCCGACGCCAGACCCTTGCGCATAAATACGGGCAATGAGGGTATGGGCTTGCGGGTCGCCTTTTTTTGCTGCCGCTTCGGCAAGGGACAGTGCGGTGAGGTATTTGCCTTGGTCAAAGGCGATGTAGGCGGATTCATCACCCGTCGGCGCGCGCGTGGTGCTGCGTGAATTTTTGGGTGCAGGGTTGGAGGACGACTGCGGGGCAGATGGTTGGCCGATTGGGACCATGCCGGTGAACACCAGGCCGGCTCCGATGAGCAAGCCAAGACCGACAACAGCAATGATGGTCCAAAGCGAATTCTTGGCCAAGGTGGTGGCTCCTGAAGTCCTGCGGTTCACGGGGTCTGGTTTGTACTTGGGAACACGGCGGTAATGCCCGCAAGCCAAGCGTCAAACTGTGCTTGATCATCAGAAAAGGGAGGCAATGTGACCGCGATAAAGTCAGCGCCAGCGCTCTTCGTTTGCTCAGCCTGCTCGGGGGTCGTGAGATTGAATCCAACCACTGGCACCTCGAACACCGACGCCCACCAAGAAATGAGGTCGCGCTGTCTGGCCCGCGCTGTTTCCTGGTCTTTGATCTCAGGTGGCACACCGAAGGCCACATAGTCTGCTTCGGCTTCCGCTAACAGCATCGCGTCATGACGCGATTTGCCCGCATCTGCACCAATCATCATCTCGGAGCCGAGGGCGGCGCGGGCTGCGGCGTAGTCTTGGGTGATCGAAGGCCGCCAGGTGAGATGCACACCGTCGGCATTTGCGTCACGTGCAAGGTCAATGTTGTTGGAAATCATCGTTGCCAAAGAGCGGCTCTGGACCTGTGAAACCAAATTCGGAATGGAGCGGGTGACATCCCTGCTTCGGTTGTCGCCGGAGATCAACATGGCTAGAGCCGGTAGTGCGTCAAGTGCGCGCAATATCATCGATTGCAGGTGTTGTGGATCATCGTCGCAGCCCGCATCTACAAGATAAAGCTCTGCTTCTGCGCGCGCGGCTGAAGGCGTGTCGGCGGCCATTTCTTTTGTATCCACGGTGTCTATTGGCATCTGTGATCGCCGCTCTTGAAAGTGATCATATAAGTGTTGCGCGCCGTTATTGAACTGTTGCAGTGTCTCGTCACTTCGTCTGAGTTAGCGACCAGTTTTATGGCTGTTTTCATTCGCGCTATCAGGCTGACACACCATTAAGCAGGAGACTATGTATGGCAAGCGGCGACACGCAGCAATCGATACCAGAAGCGGCGTGGGTGCAACGTGCCCAGAATTTAGCGCCTGCAGCCTGGACGCCCGCGCGAACGGAATGGATTGCATGGACGGGGGTTCCGCTTCTTTTGGCGGGCATCGTGTTGGCGGTGGCGATTTTCTATCCCGCTTTTTATGCCGAGCGCTTTTTACCAGAAGGCCACGGGGTGCTGGAAGTTTTACATTTCCTGCTGCCGCTTGTCGCTGGGCTCATGTGCATTTGGTTGCTGTTTCGTCCTGCCGTTCGCGCCAACACCATTATCCGGGTG
>JAHZKN010000228.1 GCA_022600335.1 Alphaproteobacteria bacterium | reverse complement strand
TCATCGCCAGTCCGAAGAAAGCAGTTCCGGGCACAAAAATGATTTTCCCTGGGCTTTCAAATGACAAAAAGCGGGCTGATTTGTTGGCTTATATCAAAACCTTGGCGGATTAGATGAGCCACGGTCGACCATGACAGCATGTTAACTCGTAAATGGCCCGATGTTCTGCGACCCTGCCAACACAAGGTGGGGTCGCGTTGTATGGCACAAGTGGCCTTCAGTCCTCATGAACGTGCGTAGGCCGTTCAGGGAAAGATGAAACAATAAGGCTGATAGAGAATGAGCAATCTGGTTCAGGCTGTGAGATATAGTGTGACGGCGGTTGTGTCTTGTGCGCTGCCCGTCGTCGTTTCAGCTGTCTTTGCAGCCCCCGTTCAGGCGCAGGGTGCCGAGACCCGCCATCATGCGCTGTCATTGATCGGCACGCCCAAGTATGGGCCAGACTTCAAACATTTTGACTGGGTCAATCCTGATGCACCGAAAGGTGGCACCGTGCGCATCAACACGGTTGGTGATTTCAATAATCTCAATCCGTTCACGATCAAGGGCATTGCAGCATCCGGCATGCTGCTCACCTACGACACTTTGATGGCAACAAGCCCAGATAATTCTTCAACTGAATATGGCCTTGTCGCGGAATGGGTTTCATTTCCCGATGATTATTCAACCGCCACGTTTGGTTTGCGTCCCGAGGCCAAGTTTCATGATGGTAAACCGATCACGCCAGAAGATGTGATCTTTAGCTTGCAAACCTTGAAGAAAGCGCACCCCCACTTTGGCAAATACTACAAGAACGTCACCAAAGCGGAGAAGACCGGCGATCATCAAGTTACGTTTACCTTTGATAGCAAGGGCAATCGCGAACTGCCGCAGATTCTTGGCCAACTCTACATTCTGCCAAAGCATTATTGGCAGGCCAACGGCAAGAATGGCACAAAGCGTGATCTGGCCAAAACAACGACCGAGCCGCCACTGACGTCAGGTCCCTACCGCGTCAAGAGTTTTGATATTGGAAAGACAATTGTCTATGAACGCGTCGCGGACTACTGGGCCAAAGACTTGCCAGTTTCGCGCGGTCAATGGAATTTTGACGCGATCAAGTACATCTATTTTAAAGATCGGACAGGTGCTTTTGAGGAATTCAAGAATGGAAAAGCGGACTATTGGGTAGAGAACACATCTCAAGCATGGGCGACGCAATTTGGTTTTCCAGCGGTTAAGTCCGGTAAGGTCAAAAAAGAAGAAATTGCCACCAAGCGTGTAGCCCCCATGCAGGCATTTGTCTTCAATACCCGGCGAGAAAAGTTCAAAGATCACCGGGTCAGGCAGGCCTTCAACTATGCGTTTGACTTTGAATCCCTCAACAAGAACATTCTTTATAACCAGTACATCCGAGTTGGCAGCTACTTCGACAATTCAGAACTCAAAGCATCTGGTCTGCCAGAGGGACGTGAGCTAGAGCTTCTGTCAGAGATTAAAGATGAGGTGCCGCCTGAGGTCTTCACAACGGAATTTAAAAACCCGGTTGGTGGAGCGCAGAACATGCGGGAGAATTTGCGCAGCGCTTCCAACCTCTTGAAGGAAGCCGGATGGAGCGTAACGGATAAAGTGGTTGCCGATCCAAACTGTGGATTTTTCTGTAAGGCCCTCAAGTTGGTAGGACTTGGTTCTGAGAAAAAAGAACGCGTGTTGAGAAACAAGGCTGGTGAAGAATTGGCGGCAGAGTTCATGATCGCCTCGCCAGCGTTCGAGAGAATTATTCTGCCGTATGTTGCGGATCTGAAAAAACTAGGCGTCAAAGCAAGTCTGCGCGTGGTGGATCCAACGCAGTACGAGCAACGCCAGCGCAGCTATGATTTTGATATCATTGTTGATACATTTTCTCAGTCAGAGTCACCGGGTAATGAGCAGCGAGATTTTTGGGGATCAGCATCAGCCGATGTGCCGGGTAGCCGAAATACCATCGGAATAAAAAACCCGGCTGTCGATAAATTGATCGACAAGATAGTCTTTTCAAAAGACCGGGCTGAGTTGGTTGCCGCAACACGAGCACTAGACCGAGTGCTGCTTTGGAATCATTATGTTGTGCCGCAATGGCATTACCCGTTTGAGCGTGTCGCATATTGGAATAAATTTGATCGCCCCGAAAAATTGCCTAAGCAAACGCCAGCGTTTCTACAAGTGTGGTGGCTTGATCCTGAAAAACAAAAGGCGCTGGGCGGGGGTCATCAACCATGAGCGCTGCTATGATGGGCCCGCTGCGATGGTCGCAAGTGGGACATCTTCAATCAACGGGACGCAGTTGGGCTGCACTGAGTCTTGCATGTGCTGCGGTGGTTTGCGGTGCGGTGTTTGCACCTGTCGCAGTAACTGCTGCAGAGCGTGTGCATGGTCTCTCGGCGTTTGGAGACCTGAAATATAGTCGCGACTTTAAACACTTTGACTATGTCAATCCAAATGCGCCAAAGGGTGGCCGTCTTTCGCAAATTGGTACCGGCGGCCGCACAACATATAACAGTTTTAATAATTTTCTTTTGAAGGGCGACGCCGCCCAAGGGTTAGGGCTGATATTTGACTCGCTGATGGTGCGGGCATTTGATGAGCCCGATGCTGTTTATGGTCTTGTCGCGAAAGAAGCGGAGCTGGCTGACGACAAAAAGTCGGTCACATTTTATTTGCGTCCAGAGGCCAAATTTGCAGACGGAAGTTCGGTCACAGCCGAGGATGTTGCCTTTTCATTTGTTACACTGAAAGAAAAGGGGCACCCCCAGTTCCGATTTGCATTGAAAGATGTGACTAAGGCTGAGGCAATTGACCCGGCAACGATACGTTACACGTTCGAAGGCGACCTTACGCGTGATTTGGCGATGGAAGTCGCGGTGCTGCCCATTCTGTCAAAGGCCTATTATGGTCGCGTAGATTTCGCGAAAACATCTCTCGAACCCCCTTTGGGGTCAGGCCCCTATAAGATAGGGCGGTTCAAAGCTGGAACCTTTGTGACCTACACACGCCGTACCGACTATTGGGGCAAGGATCTGCCGGTTAACCGCGGCCGGTTTAATTTTGATACGATACGATACGAATATTACCGCGATCGCACCTCTGAACTGCAAAACTTGCAGAGCGGTACGTACGACCTGCGCGAAGAGTTTACTTCAAAAGACTGGGCAACAGCCTACGATATTCAAGCTGTGAAGGAGGGGCGATTGCTTCGCAGTACGCTGAAGGATGCCAGCCCATCCGGTGCGCAAGGGTTTTTCATCAACATACGACGTGACAAGTTTAAGGATGTGCGCGTGCGTCAAGCGCTGGATTTAGCCTTTGACTTTGAATGGTCGAATAAAAACTTGTTCTATGGCCTTTACAAGAGGACGGCGAGCTTTTTTGAAAATTCTCCAATGAAGGCTTCTGGCCCGCCGTCGCCTGAAGAATTAGCGCTTCTTGAGCCGTTTAGAGACAAGCTTCCTGGTTCTGTTTTTGGCGAACCCTACGTCCCGCCTGTGAACAAGGATCGTAGTGACCTGCGCGCCAACTTGCAAAAAGCGTCCAGTTTGTTGAAAGCTGCGGGTTGGACGCTAACCCAAGAAAACGCCAAAACATCAGACGAAACGTGCGGATTTTTCTGCCGCTGGTTTGGGAGTGGGAGTGCCAATCAAGCAGAGAATATTTTGCGCAATGCGGCCGGCGAGCGCATGGATATAGAATTTCTCATCTTTGATTCTAGTTTCTCGCGCATCATTGCCCCGTACATCAAAAACCTTGGCGCACTTGGTATCAAAGCTACGATTCGCCGTGTTGATCCGGCGCAGTACGAGAGGCGCGTCAAATCTTTTGATTTCGATATTGTAACGCAACGATATATCATGCGTCTCACTCCCGGTGTCGAGCTCAAGAATTATTGGGGGGCACGGGCTGCCAAAACGGACGGGAGCTTTAACCTGGCAGGCATTGCAGACCCGGTTATCGATGCGCTTGTTGATAAAGTGATGGCGGCGAAGTCGCGTGCGGAGTTGGTGACGGCTGCGCGCGCCATTGATCGGGTGTTGCGAGCAGGGCACTATTGGATCCCGCATTGGTATAAAGCGTCGCACAACGTAGCACATTGGAATCGCTTCTCGTGGCCGGCAAAGAAACCAGATTACAATCGCGCTATTGAAGATACCTGGTGGTTTGATCCTGAAAAAGCTGCCAAGCTAAAGCAAAACTAGAACGGGTGCACGCAACACGATGGCTGCATATCTCATCAAGCGACTATTGCTGATTATTCCAACGATGCTTGGCATTATGTTGATCAGCTTTACGGTTGTGCAATTTGCGCCAGGCGGCCCGGTCGAACGGATGATTTCCATCCTGACAGGCAGCGATGTGTCTGCCACCCAGAGAATTGGTGGTGGCGGTGGTGATGGGATGGGCCAAAGCGGGCAAGCCAAGCTTGGACAAGGCACTGCTGACGCTGTGACATCAAAATATCGTGGCGCTCAAGGTCTCGATCCTGAATTCATAAAGAGCCTTGAGAAACAGTTTGGCTTTGATAAGCCCGCCCACGAGCGCTTTTTCTTGATGCTCAAGAACTACTTGGTGTTTGATTTTGGTTCGAGCTACTTCCGCGACATCTCTGTGCTGGCTTTGATCAAAGAAAAGTTGCCGGTCTCCGTTTCTCTCGGGTTGTGGATGACGTTTCTCACCTATTTGATCGCCATTCCCCTTGGGATACGCAAGGCCGTGCAAGATGGAGAGCCGTTTGATACCTGGACAAGTGGCCTGTTGGTTGTTGGCTATGCAGTGCCAGGCTTTTTGGTTGCTGTGTTGCTGTTGATTTTATTTGCTGGCTCTTCCTTCTTTCAGTGGTTTCCATCGCGCGGATTGACGTCGGACAATTTTGATCAGTTGTCGATGCTTGGCAAAATCGTCGACTATTTCTGGCATCTTACGTTGCCCTTGATTGCACTTGGTCTTGGCGCGTTCACGACCATGGCATTCTTGACCAAAAACTCTTTCCTCGATGAAATTCGAAAGCAGTATGTGTTGACGGCGCGTGCGAAGGGTCTCTCAGAACGCCAGGTGCTTTATGGACATGTATTCCGCAATGCCATGCTTTTGATTATCGCAGGATTTCCAGCGACGTTTATTTCAGCGTTTTTCTCCGGATCATTGTTGATTGAGACAATTTTCTCTCTTGATGGCATTGGGCTGTTGTCGTTTGAATCGATTATCAATCGAGATTACCCGGTGGTGTTTGCAACACTCTACATATTCTCATTGCTTGGCCTGGTTGTGAATCTGGCTTCCGACTTTGTCTACACTCTGGTTGACCCGCGCATCGATTTTGAAAGCCGGGAGGTGTAGCTGTGGCTGAATCCATGTCACGGACCGACGCTGCGGCGGGGTGGTTTTCAGGTGTTCGCTCTTATTTGCCGAAGGGTGTGCAAGAGCGGATGACGTTATCGCCTATCAATCGTAGGCGGTGGACCAATTTTAAGGCCAATCGGCGCGGCTATTGGAGCTTGATCATCTTTCTCGCTCTTTTTGTTCTGTCGTTATTTGCAGAATTCATCGCCAATGAT
>JAHZKN010000227.1 GCA_022600335.1 Alphaproteobacteria bacterium | reverse complement strand
TGCTGATCGCCTGCAATGCCGCGAATGACGATTGATTTGCCGAACAACTCTGGAGCGGTGTCCCCAAAGTCTCCAGTACAATCCTTGACGCGTGGCAAAAGGCTAAGCGGAACTTGGAACAAACCGAGGAGTGCTTCATCCCAGGTCTGCGTGTGGATATTAAACAACGCGGTGCGGCTCGCGTTTGTAGCATCTGTGGCGTGTACTTTGCCGCCTGTCAGCTTCCAAAGCAGAAACGTATCAATGGTTCCAGCCGCCAATTCACCGCGCTCTGCACGTGCGCGTGCGCCAGGAACATGATCCAAAATCCAAGCCAGTTTGGTGGCGGAAAAATAGGGATCGAGCGGTAAGCCTGTGCGTTGCAGAACGTCAGGTTCGTGTCCCGCGTTTTTAAGACTGGCGCAGATGTCTGCCGTGCGTCGGTCCTGCCACACAATCGCGTTGTACAGAGGTTTGCCGGTTGCGCGCTCCCATACAACAACCGTTTCACGCTGATTAGTAATGCCAATGGCAGCAACGTCACCACCGGTTAGAGCTGCAGCTTTCAGCGCGTTGCGTGCCGTTGACAGCACAGAGTCCCAGATATCAGCAGGAGTATGCTCAACCCATCCTGGTTTGGGAAAGTGTTGCTGAAATTCCTGTTGTGCAGTTGCAATGACATTGGTCTTTGCGTCAAACAGAATGGCCCGGCTGGAGGTCGTTCCCTGGTCAATCGCAAGTACAACTTGGCTCATGCTATTGAGGTCCCCGTTGCGGTATCGCCGCCTAATGGAGCGTGGGGCCAGTAAAGCACGATTCACAGGCCCAGACCGGGCGAGAAATCTGACGATGCACGAAGTTTACACGCAAGATTCTGGTGCTGAACGTGGGTGGTGCCTACGGACGGCACAGAGTTCTGACGTTGGACAACTGTTCGGAACTGAGCTTAGCGCGGACAGAGGTCCTGCGCTATGAGCAGGGCTTCGGTCTTGCTGGGGTAGGTTCCGACCACCTCTGCATTTGGCATGCGTTTGCTGACAAAGTTCCTTGTCATTGAAGTCTCAAAACCTTCAAGCACTGAGAGTGCAGTGAAGCGCATCTGGTCCGCCGTTGCAGTGCGTAGTAGAACTGTGCGTTTGCCACCATAGCTAGCCTCTGAAAAGGTGCACGCCACACCAGCTGCAAGGTGCGCAGGCCGCCGCGCAGCGGTTTGCGTTTTAGCAACGGGTCTGCGGTGACCGCGCGGCTTGGTGCGAGGCCAGGGGTTGCCACGTCGCCATAGCGTGCGCACAACTGCAGATGGTCGCCGTTTTTGTGTGGTTGTCACGCGCGTTGGTGTTTTCGAATACTTTGGCAAGCCAGGTTGGCGTGCATTCCGTCCGGAGCAATAGCGTTTGCGATAGCTTTTTGCGACCCATTCGATGGAGCGCGCGTATTTGGGATCAACCGCCCATCGTCGTGCGAGATCGGAAAACCGAACTGTACGTGCCAGTTTCCATGATTTTTTTAAGATCTCATCTTGCTTTAATACTGTGCGCGGCGCTGTTGGCTCTTCCAGGCGCTCACCGGAATAAACAACCAAATGCTGAATATGACCGAGGACGCCGCTACTGACATCGGCGAAGCGGTCTCCGGGCACGCCTCCGCCTGTTGTGCCAAGGCCTGCAAAATTATTTTGTGCAGGATCAACGTCACCCATGCGCCCGTTACCTTGACGATAGGTGAGGAAGTTGGTTTCAAGCGCCATTTGGTAAAACGCGTAGTCCCATCTCACGCGCCACCGTTCACCGTGGTGTTGGTACCAGTCAGCGATACGCTGAAAACGTGGAATGAGGCGGCGGTTGCGGGACTTGAGAAACGCGGTTAGACGGTCTGTCGTAACGCAGGCTGGCACCTGGTTGTGCGGTGTGATCCGGATTTCAGGCAGCGTTTGCGCATCCGCTGCGGTCGATGACAGGACAGCGCCCAAAACGAACGCAAACGCTGCGCGCGAAAATGAACGGACCGGGCTCGTATTATGAAGTGGAGAAAGATCGAAACGCGTCATCAAGATCCATTTCCGCCCCCCAGCAGAAGTGTCCACGTCGTGTAGTGCTATCGATGCCGCGCCTGGCTGGCTATGCGGTGTGTTGCAAGAGCTTTGTCTCGTAGCTATTCGCACCTAACCTTCAGGGCAGAGCTCAAAAGCCTTTTCCAGCGCCTGGTCTGGGTTGGCGAACTTGTCAACCATCGAGCCGCCTTTGGCGTAGGCATGGATGTAGGCTTTTGCCTCAGGCTGCACGCGACCATCATTCACCTTGAGAACGGTGTAGTTGACGATTTTGTTGTCGACAGCCTTGATGATCACGGCTTTTGTGCCGCCGTAACTCGCCGACCAAACACGGCAGGTTGCTTGGTTTGCCGATGTCTTCGCCTGAGAGTTTGCGGACGTTGCTGCTTGATGTGCGGCGCCTGCTATGGATGCGGTTTTAAATTCTTTTGTCTTTGACGTTGTCTTTTTAGCCGTTGACGCGCTGGCCGATTTACCCTGCGGCAATTCAGCTTTCGCTTTGGCTTGTGTGTTTAGAACTTTGACGTTTGCTGTGTCGGCCTTTGCTGTTTTGGATTTGCCGGCGCCAAGTGCTGAACGGCCATCTGCACGCGATGCAGTGCGTGACTTGGCTGACTTTGTTGCTTTCTTAGCTTTTGCAGTCGTTATGGTGTGGTTTGTCTTTGGTTTTGATCCGCTGCCGCCGCGCGCTGCCAATACGAGTTCCGGTTGCGGGTCGGGCTGCTTGCAGCTGGATGAAAAGAAGCGTTCTCCAACAAATTCAATGTCGCGCGGGTAGCCGCGTGATCCCGGTGCCCACTTGCGCGCCATATCCTTGAATGTCATCGGGCGCTTAAACGTGCCCTGCCACTTTGCGAGGATTTTCCATTCCTGAATTTTGCGTGTGCGCTCAGCAGTGGGGTTCTCAATCCGTGTGCCTGCGTACATTAGCAGATGTTCAAGATGGGCTTTGACGCCGGACGCGACGGTCTTAAAGCTTTCGCCGCGCACACCGCCCCCCGTTGCCCCGAGCCCCGCGAAATTATTCTGATGCGGTTTTACGTCGCCGGTGAATTTCAAAAATCCGGTTTCGACCGCCATTTGGAAAAAGGCATAGTCCCACCGAAGGCCGAGCCGTTCCCCATGGCGCATGTATTCTGTTGCGATGGTTTTGAATTTTGTTTTGAGGCGCGGGTTATTGTTTTTCAAGTACGACGTCAAGCGACCAGGTGTAACACATTCTGGCACTGCATTTTTTGACGATGCCTTGATGGCTGGCAACGACACAGCATGAGCTGGGGAAAGAGGCAGCATCACAACCGTCGTTGCGAATGCAGATACAATGAGGGGTGCAGATCGCTGCAGCATTGGGAATTCAACCTTGTAAACGCGGCGCTAACTTCAGCGCCCAACGGAACCGATTAGTTGATAAGGGATTAACCTTACGGATTGGTTTACGCGGGGCGAGAGATGCCTAAATGCCTGATATTTTGGACATTAGTAGGGGAGAGACTGGGAAGAATTGTGGCAGCGTATAGCGTCCGGTTGGGCATAAGCCGGCTCTAACCGGGTGTATCGGTCGACCAGGTCAGGTGTTGGCCGCTATCTAAGGCGATCATCTGCCCAGTCATGGCTGGCGTCTCCAGGATAAACATGACCGCGCGGGCAATATCTTCTGGTGTCGGAGCGCGCTCCAGCAACGTTGAGCGCACCTCAGTTGCAAACTCTGCTTCGCTCTGGTGGATGCTTTGTAGTACCGGGCCCGGGCCGACAGCGTTGACCCGAACCCGCGGGGCCATCGACTGGGCCAGGGTTCGGGTGGCAGTCCAAAGGCCCGCTTTTGAGATTGTGTAGGAGAAAAAGTCCGGCGTCAGCCGCCAAACGCGCTGGTCAATAATGTTGATGACGTTGCCAGCGGTCGAGTCCGGTAAGTGTTGAAACAGAGCTTGAGCCAGGAATACGGGAGCCTTGAGATTAATCGCCAAGTGTTCGTCCCAAACGCCGTCTGCGAGTTGAGGAATGCTGTCTGGCAGAAACGCCGACGCGTTATTGATGATACATGTTGGTGCCGACAGACGGTCACAGCAAGCAGGAACAAGGGAGTCAATATCTCCGGCCACTGACAGATCGGCTTTGAGCTTTACCGCTCTGACGCCGAGCGCTTCAATGTCGGCCACGAGCTGAGCGGCCTCAGCCTCAGAGTTGCGAAAATGGACGGCGATATTCCAACCCTTAGCTGCCAGGGCGAGGGCTATGGCGCGTCCTATACGCCGTGCCGCTCCCGTAATAAGCACGGCCTGTTCCGTCTTTTTTGTCGTCATTGGTTGAACATCTCAAACCGTTGTTTGTGGCGCT
>JAHZKN010000226.1 GCA_022600335.1 Alphaproteobacteria bacterium | reverse complement strand
TTCTAACTCAAGGATCCCTGAACCCTAGATGATCAACCACGCAACAGTGTCTGCACTCCTCAAGCACACCTCCCCTGGGGTGGGTGTGATGTTGTGTGCGTCCGCTTTAGGTGTGGCAGCTCCGAATCCGGCGCTTGGACAAGAGATCGTTGTAAACGGAACAGACAACTACGACGAGCTGTTTACTGACACCATTGCCAGCCGTGAACACGCTATAGACTATGACACCGCAAAACGACGCGGTGCTACAACAGTTGACGATCAAGACCGCTCGTTTGCGCAGCCAGACGGCCTGCACGTTGGACAATCGTTTGTGTATCCCTCGCTTGGGGTGACATCGACATACGATGACAACATCTTCCGCTCGAGCAACAACAAAGAAGGTGATCTCAGAACCGTATTTACACCATCAGTGAACGTGCGCTCTGACATGCCAAGGCACCTGCTCGACCTGTCGTTGAGTGGCCGCATCGTAACTTTCTTGGAAAATAGCGACCAAAACTACAATGACTATGCCGCAAGTCTGCGCGGAGCATTACACTTCGACCATGCGCACACGATTTCAGCCAGCTTGATCACAACGTTGCAGCATGAGGAACGTGGCAACTTAACCGCACCCTTGGATGCGGCCGAGCCTGTTCCTGTGTTTCATCACCGCGCCAGCGCCGGCATTACGCGCGACGTAGGCCGCCTCTATGGCACGCTCAGCGGTCGCGTCGAGCAATGGGATTATCAAGACGTTAAGGCCCAAAACGGCAGCAAAATCGACCAAGACCATCGCGATCTCAATGCGTTTGGTGGGCGACTGAAGGTGGGCTACCGCATTTCGCCAGGCTTTGAGTTGCTCGCCAGTACAAGCGCCAACCGCTTAGAAAACCACGGCACCGGCCCATTGGATGTCGACGGCAACAGTTATGACGCCCTCATCGGTGTCGGTCTTCAAACCAGTCCACTATTGAAATTTCAGTTGATGGGCGGAGTTGGTGTGCGCGACTTTGACGCGTCCAATCGCGATAGCCAATCGACATCCGTCTTTTCTGGAAATGTAACCTGGTTGCCAACGCGGCGCATGACATTTCGCGGGCAAGTTGCCCGTCAAATCTCAGACACGGTTGATGCCAACAGCGACACATACATCGAGACCAGCGTTGGTGCCGAGATGGATTATGAGATCTATCACAACATCATAGGGCGCGCTGGCCTCAGTTTCTCAAACAGCGAATTCAAGAACCAGATCCGAGAAGATGACACGATCAGCGCATCTCTCGGCGTCGAATACCTCTACTCCAAGAACGTTCACTTCACGGCGGGCTACCAACATGTCCGGCGGGATTCAACAGACGCAAACTTCGACTCAACAAACAACCGATTCACGGTTGGGGCAAAAATACAATTCTAAAGGCGTTGTAATGTCAAACGAGTACGATGACTACGAAGACGAGGAGCCGAACTCAGCCCATGTTGAGCGGGCTTTGTCGGCTGTGCGTCGTCGTCTTGTTCTCATCATTGCTCTGACCGCCTTTGGCACCGCGATTGCTGCTGTGTTCGCAATGCGCATGCCCAACTACTATGAAGGCTACGCCGTAGTACAGGTTGACCCACGACACAACTCAATCACAAAAGTTGAAGGCGTTATCTCTGATTTGCGCGGCGACCATGCCAGCATCGAAAGTGAAGTCGAACTCATTCGCTCCAAACCGATTCTGCTCAAAGTTATCGATGCCCTAAATCTGCGGGCCGATCCTGAATTCGGGGGCTATACCAACTTTAGCGGTGACACCACTGCGGAAACCAATTGGCGTCCACAGTCTGTTGAAGAGCTTCTGGCGCGTAAGAACCAAAAAAGTGGCGCCCCACGCCGCGACTACGTTGTCGCGAACCTAGCCGACCATCTCTCTGTGCGCCGCGTTCGCAATACGCTCCTGATTGAGATTCGCACCTATTCCCTCGACCCTGAAAAAGCAGCCCGTATCGCCAACACTCTGGCGGATGTGTATCTGCGTGATCAGATTCGGTCGAAACGCGGTGCGGCAAGCCTCGCCACAGACTTGTTGGAAAAGAAACTCAACTCGCTGCGCCTGGAACTCACCAAAGCTGAAACCGACGTTGAAAAGTTTAAGTCGAAACATCAAATTTTCGAAGACGGCAACCACCGCCTTGGACGCACTGAACTTGCCCGCCTCATGGAGCAAACAGTTATTGCCCGCAATGCTACGGCTGTTGCGCGTGCAAAATTCGAGCAAGCTCAAAGCGTGTTGAACAGTGGTCGAGACAATGGAGATTTGGCCGAGGTTCTGCAGAGCAACACCATTGGTCAAATGAAAGATCAGCTTGCAAAAGCACGTAGACGACAAGCAGAGTTGGGCACTAAGTACGGCCCACGTCATCCAGACATGCAGCAAGTGAAAGCAGATGCGGTTGAAGCCAAACGCCAGCTCAACAGCGAAATTAAGCGCCTCGTGTCAAATATTAGCAACGAATTCAACGTCGCTCGCACGCGCGAACAGCAGTTGCTCTCCGACTTGCAGGTATTGAAATCCCAACAATCCGAGAGCAACGAAGTCTCCGTCGAGTTGTCTGAGTTGAAACGCACGTCTGAAAATACACGACAAGTCTATGAAGCTTTGCTGTCGCGCTACAAGTCTACTGCTGCAACTCAGAATTTGCAGCTACCCGATGTGCGCATTGTTGAACGCGCCGACGTCGCATTGCAGCCCAGCTCACCAAGACGCAAGCGCATTGTCGTGATGGCGTTTATTGGCTGTCTTGGCGCGAGTCTTCTTCTGGTTCTGGCGCTTGAGTTTTTGACGACTGGCATCAGTCGCCCGGAAGATGCCGAACGCGCACTGGACGTTGCGCATCTGTCATCTATTCCCTCGATCGCTGATCGCACGGGCTCAGACTTCAATCCGATGCATACCTTGCGCATGATTGTTGCTGAACCACGCAGCGCCTATGCGGAAGCAATCCGGAACATCCGGCGGGAGTTGGATGTAAAGCTTGCCCACCTTCCCTCTCGCGTGATCGCTGTTGCATCCAGTCTTCCCGGCGAAGGCACAGAAACCATTGCGTCAAACATTGCCCACCACTACGCCCTAACCAAAAACAAAGTTCTGTTGATTGACGGCGACCTGAGACGCGCGTCTCTGACCCGCCGGCTCGCCGCTAATCGTAATAGCGGTTTGCTTGAAGTCCTGTGGCATGGCTCAGAACCGGATAGCGCCATTCTTCACGACCAATCAACAGGCCTGCACTTTTTACCAGCCATGGGTCCATCACCACTTGAACCGGCAAACCCTGAGCTTTTGGCTTCACCGCATATGATGCACGTTCTCAGCCAACTCCGTCAGCAGTACGACACGATTGTTTTCGATGTGCCGCCGTTGCTACCGGTAATTGATGGGCGGATCCTTGCTGACTACGCCGATCAAATCATCTTTTCCATCACCTGGCGGCGCACACCAAAACAACTTGCCAAACGCGCCCTGCGATTGTTGGGAGCAAACAACAGCAAGGTTGCTGGAGTCGTGGTTAATGAAATCGAACAAAGTGCCCTAGAAGATGCCATGGGCTTCTCAATTCACACCTCACGACAACCAATACTACAGCCGCGGCTTGCAGCATAAATCTAAAATTTAGGGTTGCT
>JAHZKN010000225.1 GCA_022600335.1 Alphaproteobacteria bacterium | reverse complement strand
TCCGGATGCTCTTGCTCTTCTTCCGGCTTCTTTGGCTCTTCGAAGTTAATGAATACGGCCAATTGATCTTGCAGAATGCGTGCAGCCAATGCCACAGAATCTTCCGCAGTGATCGAGCCGTCTGTTTCAACGGTCATCGTCAGCTTGTCGTAGTCCAGAATTTGGCCTTCGCGGGTGTTCTCAACCTTATATGACACCTTCTTCACTGGACTGTAGAGACAATCGATGGGGATCAAGCCGATCGGCGCATCTTCCGGCCGGTTGCGGTCAGCTGCAACGTAGCCCTTGCCCATATCGGCTGTGAACTCAATGCGAATTGAAGCCCCTTGATCCAGGTGGCACAGCACATGTTCTGGATTGAGGATCTCAACTTCGGAACCAACTTCAATATCGCCAGCAGTAACAGGTCCCGCGCCTTCCTTTTTCAGAACCATCCGCTTGACGCCTTCTGAGTGCAGGCGAATTGCGATTTCCTTGATGTTGAGAATGATGTTTGTGACATCCTCTCGCACACCAGGAATGGAAGAGAATTCATGCAACACGCCGTCAATCTGGACGGTCTTGATCGCAGCGCCTTGCAGCGATGATAGCAACACACGGCGCAGTGCATTGCCGAGTGTCATGCCAAAGCCGCGCTCAAGCGGTTCTGCAACGATGGTTGCAACGCGCGTTGCATCTCGTCCAGAAGCCACTTCAAGCTTGGACGGCTTGATAAGGTCTTGCCAATTTTTCTGAAGAACGTTGGTCACGGTGTGCCTCGTCTAAAGTTTGCCCGGTGGCGCATCAGTGCGCCCGTCATAATCATTCAGATTTCTGTCTCACATCTCGATCTCGACGGCTTAGGATAATGCAAAAAAAATGCTCACCAGCCGCTAACCCAAAAGAGCGCTAAACGCGACGGCGTTTTCTTGGCCGACAGCCATTGTGTGGGATCGGCGTCACATCGCGGATACTGGTAATCTGGAAGCCAACGGCTTGCAGAGCACGGAGCGCACTTTCGCGTCCCGACCCTGGGCCACAAACCTCTACTTCCAAAATCTTCATGCCGTGTTCTTGCGCCTTCTTGCCGGCATCTTCTGCCGCCATCTGAGCCGCAAATGGCGTTGACTTGCGCGAACCTTTGAAGCCCATCGTGCCCGCCGACGACCACGCAAGGGCATTGCCCTGTGCATCGGTGATTGTGATCATCGTATTATTGAACGTCGCGCTGACATGCGCGATGCCCGACGTGATGTTCTTCTTTTCCCGCCGACGGACGCGGCCGCGGCTCGGTTCTTTCGCCATCTCAGTCAACTCCTAAACCCAGCACCGACGTACAGGGCATCAAGATCAAATTTCGTTGCGTTCCAGCCAAAGAATTGCGCCGTGGCTGGAAACAATTTCTCGCTAGGCTTTCTTCTTGCCAGCAATTGCTTTTGCAGGACCTTTGCGTGTGCGCGCATTGGTATGCGTACGCTGTCCGCGCACTGGCAAACCCTTGCGGTGGCGCAAGCCCCTGTAGCACCCAAGATCCATCAAGCGTTTGATATTCATTGCTACGTCGCGGCGCAGATCCCCTTCAACCGAGTAGTCACGGTCAATGGTTTCGCGCACTTGCAGCACTTCAGCATCCGACAGCTCATTAACGCGGCGCTCTGGTGGAATACCCACTTTGCTGCAAATTTCTTTGGCGTACTTCTGTCCAATCCCATGGATATACTGAAGCGCAATTTCCACGCGCTTCTGAGTAGGGATGTTCACACCTGCAATACGGGCCACGTTTGTCTCCTCGCGCTCTCGCCGTTTAAGCTTTGGATGATGGGGCGCATACCGCCCAGCCAATCCGCATTAGTTCCCACAAGCCGAAACGCGACGGTCCTGTCCCCCGGAGTGGTTGACCACCACGGACCGACACCATCGCGAGCGCATTTTGAAAGCGCTTGGTTCTAACTTGCCTATCTGTCGTCGTCAACCTCATGATGTATAACGATTTAAGCCTGTTCAATTTCGCCCAAAACGGCATCAATCTGGCGCGAAACAGCGTCAATTGAGCCCATACCATCAACCGCTCTGAGCTTGTCTTTGGCGAAGTAATAGCCGATCAGCGGCGCGGTTTCGCGGTAATAGGCCATTAGGCGGCTTTTGACCGTTTCCTCGTTGTCATCGGCCCGGCGTGAAAAATCCTGCCCACCACAGCTGTCACAGACCCCATCGACCTTGGGCTTTTGGAATGTGTCGTGGTAGCCGGCACCACACTTGGTGCAGCTGAAGCGCCCAACGATGCGCTCGACCATCGCCGTATCGTCGACCTTCATCTCAATAACAGCGTCCATCGTCTTACCAAGGCCATCGAGCAGCTTGTCGAGGCCAACGGCCTGAGCAAGTGTGCGCGGGAAGCCGTCGAGAATAAAGCCATTGGCGCAATCTGGTTCCTTAATCCGATCAGCGATGATGCCGATGACAATGTCATCTGAAACCAGCCCACCGGCTTCCATGACAGCCTTAGCTTTCAGACCAACTTCACTCCCTGCTTTCACTGCCGCGCGCAGCATTTCGCCCGTTGAAAGCTGGACAAGACCTCGAGCATCCGAAAGTTTTTGAGATTGCGTACCTTTACCAGCACCGGGTGGTCCAAGCAGGATGAGGTTCATCGCCGTCCTCCACGCGAAGTTGCGCCACGCAGCTTCGCCTTCTTGATTAACCCTTCATATTGGTGAGCAAGCAGATGGCTTTGCACCTGCGCCACGGTATCCATGGTGACACTGACCGCAATCAGCAACGAGGTGCCACCAAAGTAAAACGGTACTGCAGCTTTTGACCGCAGAATTTCTGGAAGCACGCAGACAGCTGCAAGATAGATAGCACCCACAACGGTAATCCGAGTTAACACGTAGTCGATGTATTCAGCGGTGCGATCGCCTGGGCGAATACCAGGGATAAAGCCACCATATTTGCGCAAGTTGTCGGCGGTGTCTTTCGGGTTGAACACGACAGCCGTGTAGAAAAACGCAAAGAACATGATCAACGACACAAAGGTCAGCAAATAGAGCGGCTGACCTGGACCGAGTGCGGCCGTGATTGTATTCAACCAATCTGGCCCACCGCCGCGCGCACTTGAGAATTGCGCTGCGGTCACAGGCAACAGAAGCAACGAGGATGCGAAGATCGGTGGGATCACACCTGCTGAGTTGAGCTTCAGAGGTAGGTGAGAACTATCACCCTGGAACTGGCGATTGCCGACTTGTCGTTTCGGATATTGAATTAAGAGACGCCGCTGTGCACGCTCGATAAATACAATGGCTGCAACCACAAACAGCATCAAAGCTAACAGCGCCAACAGCATGAATGTGGAAAGTGCACCGGTACGGGCCATTTCGAACAATTGCGGAATGGCCACCGGCAGACCTGCAACGATGCCGGCAAAGATGATTAGTGAGATGCCGTTGCCAATACCACGCTGTGTGATCTGTTCGCCGAGCCACATCAAGAACATGGTGCCACCGACCAACGTGATGACGGTGGTGATACGGAAGAACATGCCGGGCTCAATAACCACGGCGCCGGCTTCAGATCG
>JAHZKN010000224.1 GCA_022600335.1 Alphaproteobacteria bacterium | reverse complement strand
CTTGCTCTCGGCTATCTGACATTCCTCTACCGTTGGCCACAAAGTTCCCGCTGACCGGGTTGCGCAAGCGTGTATTCAAACTGCAATTTGCAAAACCATTTAAAACGACACATTTGCGATGCCAATAGGGGGAATGGAGACAAATGTGATGGTGACAGAACGAGACCAAGCGACGCCTGCGCGTCACGTGACCGAGACAACGCTAGATCTCGAATCTCGGCTGCGCCTGGAGGTCGAAACCGCTCACTCCTTTATTGCCGCTTGGTTCAGGGGAGAGCCGCCGCGCGATCAGCATGTCTTCCGCGATCAGTTCACGTCTAGGTTTGCCGCTGACATGATCAATGTGCAACCCGCCGGTAAGGCCTTGACCTTGGATGAATTGGTTCAATCGATCTATGCTGGCCACGGGGCAAACAGCGGGTTCGCCATCGCCATTCACGATTTCCATTTGCTCCACCAGTCCGCTGATGGTGGAATGGCTACGGCCACGTACATCGAAGCCCAAACGGGTGCGATGCATACAGTCCCGGCTGACAACCGGCGCATTTCAACGGTTGTGTTTGCGCTTACAGGCCAGCACGACCCACCAGTTTGGGTACATCTACACGAAACGGCAATCAAATGATGGCGCTTGATTCCCTGTCATGATTTATCTCGTATGCATGGTAAGGCTCTAAGATCTACCGCACAGGTGCGCCTGTTTCGACACGCAATGTTAGGACGGATCGATTCATGTTCAACACGCTCAATGGTCTCTACAAGATCGGTTTTGCCGTTCTTCTGCTCGGCTGGGTGCCGCTGGGCCTCTATGTATTGCTTGGGCCCGCTGACGGAAACCCAATCGGGCTGGGGTTGTTGTTCTTGGTGTGCAATTTGATCGCTGTCCCAGTGCTGATTATTGCTGTTTTGAAGTCGCTGTCCAACAACAAGTCACCGTAGCGCCCCTGCAAAATCTCCCATCTCTCGTGCAATCATGCTTTGGAGCGTGCCGCCGCATTGGCGCATGTCCGGCATGATGCGGTGGTCGGTACGGCATCAAGACGCGCCTCAGAGATCGTCTCGCCGCAATGAATGCAAATGCCGTAGCTGCCGCCTTTGATCCTGGCTAACGCAGCGTGGATTGCATCGATCTCGATCGCGCCACTTTTGCCAAGCCCTTCAAGAACTTCGTCCAGCTCAGACTCTGTGGCATTCTCTTCCCAATTTGGATCCGGCTTGTCTTCAAGCTCATCTTCAATTCGATGCAAGCGCCCACTGAGCTCCTCAAGGCGTGCCCTTAGCTGTTGTTCCCGCACTTTGAAATCAACCATCCTGAAGCTCCTATGTCGTCTTGTGCACGAAAACGCGGGCGGCAAATGGGCGACGGTTGGCGGCCGCAATCGTGTCATGAACACTTGTACGCAACCATAGGCTCAGCCGCCACGGGGGTCTTTGACATGGCGCAAATGTACAGATTTAGCGGGGAGAGAAGCTGGACTTTTTGCGACGACTAAGGAGCCGACGCAGGGACAAATCGGTGCAAGGTGCCCGCGGCGGACTCCTGTTTGCCGTCGTGAACGGCTGAAAATTCGAGATCCAATTTCGCACCGCGCACC
Organism: Alphaproteobacteria bacterium; assembly: GCA_022600335.1. Taxonomy (GTDB): domain Bacteria; phylum Pseudomonadota; class Alphaproteobacteria; order Rhizobiales; family Hyphomicrobiaceae; genus JAHZKN01. Next base: position 1,752 of record JAHZKN010000224.1, on the reverse strand, counting down.
GTTAAGCGAAGCGTGCCATCAATACATCCGTCGCCAGTTTCATTGATCCCACCCCAGGCGATCTTTTCGCTAAATTCGTAGGTAGAAGGGCGAACGCGTTTTCCCGATAGAACGCCGCCACAGTTGTGCGCTGGATACTGGCTGACCCCACGCGTTTCCGACACAAACGTCAACCACATTTCAAATTCGCCGACGTCAGTCTGAGTGACCGTCCCGGTCCACAGTCCGATAATGTTGCCAACCCGTGTGTTGTCAGTCGGCGGTGCTGCGACATCGGTTCTAATCATCGTCCCGCCGTCAGGTGCCGAGGTATAGGTAACATCGACGTCAACGTTGGCACCACAGGCCAACATAGACCAACGCTCTTTCCAACCGCTGGTCTGGCTGGTCGGCTTTTGCGTCACAATAACTTTTTTCACCGACGCTTGATCGCAGTCTTTTGGCCAACCAGCCCATTTCTTGACCAGTGCGTGGAGGACGATGGTATTTTGCGTGTCGGTCTGCAATTCCGGCGTGCCAAGGGAGCGGGCAAGCGCTGGAGCCTGGTGAGCCAAACCGATGAACAAAAGTGTGAGTATCGCAATCGCGCCAATCGTGCAATTCCATCTCATGGCTCTTAAACTCCTCACCAGCCAGCCGATTCAAGTGTACCCGAAGCCACATCTCTCATCATGACTCGCCTGCCGGTATAGTAAAAGCCGCACGGCCAGTTGGCGCATGCCGGCTGAGACCCTCGGGCCGAGACTGACAGCAAACGATTGAGACCGGTCATCCCCAAGTGGAGGCGTTACAATCATGCCTCAAACCACACGACTGAAGGTGACCTCATGCCAGCAAGGTGCATGACGAAAAGCTCCCACGTTGTTGTGCGCAGATCTTTCAGCTACTGATTTAAGCTGAGCTCAATTGAAAAACGTCATTATGGACAACTCGCATGTTGCGCGCGAATGATTTAGGTCAACCGATCGGCGAACGCCTACCTGATAGATGGTCCCCGCCTTCTTGATTCGGTTCTCTCCCGCAACAGCCGATCTCAGCGCGGCAACCGCAGCCTTTCCAGCGCAATCGTTAGTTGGCAGCTAAAGCAAGTGAGTGGTGCGGTGTGCTAGAAAATTTCACTTGGATCTGAGATCGATGACCTCGACGTTAGCAGGGGCTGCGTTGGCGCCAGGCTGTCGTGTCCAGTCGTCAAAGTTATGCATCTCGCCGCCGGTGCGCAGAGCTTTGAGTTTGATGAGGTCAATACTGCCTGTGACCCACTGAGGTGCATTCAATGTGCCGTCGGCTACGACGCCCGTATCAGAGATGCCGTGTTCGGCGGGCACATAGATGCCAGCCGCGCCGCAGTTGATATCAATCGCCGGTGACCACAGCGCATCGCCCACCGTTGGGCTTTGCACAGTGGCAAGTGTATTTTCCAACGCGCGGGCTCGGGCAGCCGTGCGCACGCGGTGATATCCCGAGACGCGTTCCGTGCATGAGGGAACGAGAATAAGTTCCGCTCCTGCCGTTGCCATCGCGCGAGCAATGAGGGGAAACTCAATGTCATAGCAAATGGCCACGCCAAGTGTTGCAAGATCGGTTTGAAAGACGCGGACGGTGCGGCCGGCGCTGATCCCCCAATCGCGCTCAAATGGGGTCATCATCAGCTTTTCTTGTTCGCCAACGAGGCCGGTGGGCGTAACGATCTGGGCTGCGTTCACATACGCGCCATCGTTGGTGCGCACCGGGCCGGAGCCGGCCAAAATGTGG
>JAHZKN010000223.1 GCA_022600335.1 Alphaproteobacteria bacterium | reverse complement strand
GCAGAAGGGCGCTATCGAAAACGCGATTGGGAGACTGCGACGACCATTGCCAAGAAAGTCTGACCTTGCAACAATCACAAACCGGCAGTTGCGGGACCTAACCGAAGTTTACAACAACATGCCGAGAAAATGCCTGCGGTACAAAACACCGCTGGAAGTCTTCAACAGTGTTGCACTTCAATCGTGAACCCACCTCCCGGCCTACGCCGGGGTGACGGGGCAAGTGTGCGGGACTGTTGCAACAAATTCAAACGTCATTCCCACGTAGGTGGGAATCCAAGCACGCGACAGCATGTTTAACGAAAGTGGAGACCGATTCTTATAGGCAAACGCTATTAGACAAAAACATAACGTATGGCTGTCAATGCGACTAAACAAGACACACATTAAACAAACAGGGCCACACCTTCGCGCCGGCGATCGCCAACACCCTCAAACGATCCATCTCTGTTTTGTCGCGCCAAATGAACGCCACCAAAAAACATGTTGGGCTCAGGCCAGACGCGCGCGTCGGGATAGGCGGCACGGAGCGCTTCTTGGCAAGCATTAGAGAATTGGCCCTCAAAACTAAGATGACCGCATTTTTCAACATGCAGGCGCGGTGCTGTGACGGCCGCTTCGGCGGCCAGCCCGCGATCAACAAGGCCGCAGATCACCTGCAGCACCGCGGATCGAATGCGATTCGAGCCACCAGAGCCCAGCGCCGTGAGGCTGCCATCTGCTTCGCGCACGATCGTCGGTGCCATCATTGTCGACATGCGTGTTGCAGGTTGCCAAGTGTGAAACCCATTTGGATTGAGATCTTCCTCGCCCAACATATTGTTGAGCATGAAACCAAAGTCTCCAACCATCCGACCATTGCCTTCACCGTTGGAGACCGTAGCCGCAGCAACATTGCCGGCTTTGTCGATTACACTGATGTGCGTGGTGCCGCGCGGTGCAAGCGTATGCTTCCGCATCTCCTCCAAATGCCGTTGTACGAGTCTATCCCCAAGTCCCGAAGACGCATCCTCCAACCCTGCACGCACATGATTGGTCCGCACCATCACGTCGGCTAGGGATACGGGCGACTGACGCACATCATTTTGCAAAGCTGATAACAGCGCGAGGGAGAATGAGATCAATGGACCGCTGGCAGCCGGTGCTGGATTGAGTGCGACCCGCGCGCCCAGAAAATCTTGCATCAAAGGTTGGCGGCGCTGCACGTGGTAGCGTTTGAGATCGTCGCTCGTCAGATGTCCGCCATGCTCACGCGACTGGCGCACAATTTCTTGTCCGATTGGGCCATCGACAAACACGGCCTCGCCATCCTCTGCAAGCTCTGAAAGAGTCTCAGCAAGCGTTGGGTTCTTCAATTGATCCCCTTTGCCAAGGACGCTGCCGTTCTTCGCAAACCATTTCGCCGCCCGTGGATCTCCACTTAGAATTTCTGGGATGATCGAAAACAGATAACTTTGGTAGGCATTCATCTCCACGCCATCGCGCGCAACGCGGATAGCTGGCTCCACCAACCGTTGCATTGGCATACGTGCAAGATCGCGATGCACCGCGAACAGCCCAGGTACCATGCCAGGCGTTGCACTTGCCCCTACTCCAATTTGAAACTCTTGGGTTTGCGTTCCGAAATCGACGACGATGGTGCGAAAATCCTGCTCTGCGACCGGACGTTTGCGGCGCGGCGTGTCGACGAAAAAATCGTAGAGATGGGTGGTGTTGCGATCTGCAACGTGGGCCATTAAAAACCCACCGCCGCCAAGCGACGCCAACACCACTTCAGGCACGCAGGCTGCGAATAGACCTGCAATCACCGCATCAAAGGCGTTGCCCCCGTCTTGAAGAATTTCTGCCGCGGCCGTGGCGGTTGCTTGATGGCCTGCCGCCACCACACCATGTGTGCACGTTCTTGTCATGGGCACCGAATGGCAAGCATTGGGCGAGCGGTCAAGCAACGGGTGACAAACGGTTGGTGAGAACGCGTTGTGAGAAAGGGCTGGTGGTACCAGCCCTTTCCAATTTGCACACCAACTATTCGGCGGCCGCTTTCTGTGCGGCAAGGACCTGATCGGCCAACCTGCCGGTCAATTCGGCCAGATGATCAAACGTCGCTTGATAGGTGCCAACCCCGGATGTAACCGAGCGCAATTCAACGATCAAATCCTCGATTTCGGATTGCGGAATGTGCGCCGACACCACATCCCAACCGGGCCACCCTGGTCGCGCGTCGAACCCCAATATCTGCCCACGCCGTTGTGAAATGATGCCATTAACCTTTGCCGTCGCCTCTGAGGGAACGGCAAGCTCAACCTGCATGATGGGCTCAAGCAATACGGGAGCACACTGCGGCAAGCCTTCACTCATCGCCAGCCGCCCCGCCTGGCGAAATGCCATGTCGGAAGAATCGACAGAGTGATACGAGCCATCCGTGAGCGTCACAGCAACATCAACCACCGGAAACCCGAGGGGGCCGTCCTTAACGTAGTCTTTGACGCCAATTTCTACCGAAGGAATGAACTGCTTTGGCACCACACCACCGGTAATTGTATCGTTGAATTCTAAGCCCGAACCACGCGGCAGAGGCTTAATCTCCAACACAACGTCACCGAATTGGCCATGGCCACCAGATTGCTTCTTATGGCGACCACGCACCTCGGTACTTTTGCGAATGGTCTCTTTATACGGCACATGTGGTTTCTGCCGGACGACTTCGACACCGTTCTTGCGCGCAAGACGTTCCAGTGCGACACGCAAATGCATTTCACCCTGTCCGCGCAACAAAACTTGATTGGTATCTTGGTTATGATCGAGCCTGAGCGAAGGGTCTTCCTCCATCAACTTCGCAAGCGCCGATGATAACTTAACCTCGTCCTTTCTATCTTTAAGGCCAAGACCAAATGATAGAACAGGCTGCGGAGCGTCTGGCACATCCACCGGCTGCAGTTCAATCTTGTCTGTTGTTACGATGTCACCTGTGGCGATCTCATCAAGACGCCCGAACGCAACTGTGTCGCCGGCCTTTGCGAGCTGACATTTATCCGCCACCTCCTGGCCCTTTAGCGTGTGCATTCCTGAAATGCGCTCCTCCGTGCCAGATGCGCTTCTCACCGTGGCACCATCCTTCACCTCACCGGTCAGTTGCCGCGCTATGGAAAGTTTGCCTCCGTGACCGGTATGGAGCGTTTTGAAGATATAAGAGACATTCGGCGCGGCTTCGACGCCAAGCCGTTTTGCGGTTTCTTCAACATGCGGGACTTCGTGGCGTATTGCTTTGAGAAGCCGCAAAATGCCGTTACCATTTTCTGCCGAACCGATAAGCACAGGACAGATGAGGCTGTCGCCAAATTCTTTAGAG
>JAHZKN010000222.1 GCA_022600335.1 Alphaproteobacteria bacterium | reverse complement strand
GGACACCAGGCGCTGCAGATTATATAACGCTGCCGCGAGAGATCTTCAGCGCCGCTGCCTGACGCGTTACCGGCAACTCTTGGCCTCGATCAATCATCGCTTGGCGCTAAGCAGGCCGCCCTTGCTGAGCGCTCCCTCTAAAAAATCCATTCTCCAATATCAGCTCACCGATTTTGGCATGCAGCGACTTCACATCAACGACAGGTGCCGCCGGCGTGGAACTATCGCCCGAGGCTAAAACATCAGCGGCACCACCTTCAAGCTGCGACTTCCTCGACGTGATCTGGTTTGGATGAACGTCGAACTGCTCGGCCAACTGCGCCAGAGTGAGATCGCCCGTGACGGCGGCTAGCGCCATCTTCGCCTTGAAGGCCGGTGTGTGGTTCCGGCGTGGTCATCTGCTCATTGTAAATTCCTGTTTCGCTGGCTAAACCGTGCCAGCTGTCAGGTAGACATTCCACTTAGCGTCCGGTGCAAATTTGCGGGACCGGCCCTATTACAAGTTAACTAGCTGAGTGAACGACAATTGGCGTTCGGTTCGAGAAACCAATCACACCACTGCCTTGAGGTCCGCCCGTGTTTTCTTGGCACTGGTGCTGAAATCAAATGTGTTGCTGCCTGCATTTTTCCAATACTTTGCAAACGTTGGATGTCGAAAATCGGTTTTGGTTTTTAGCGCACCCGATTCCAGCCAATGATAGTGGCTCGCCGCCGACCGAACCTCTTGGCTGCTTAGGCGTATCATTAGATAATGTGGTGAGAAGTCTTCTGGGTGATGGAGACCGCAGGCTTCCATCGTCTCTTTGAGCGCAGAAAGTGTATTGGCATGGAAGTTTGCAGCACGTTTGTGCTTTTCAGGCACTGAAAGAGCACGATAGCGGCTCTCATCCTGAGTCGCGACGCCCGTCGGGCAGAGGTCAGTATGACACGTACGCGCCTGGATGCAGCCAAGCGAGAACATGAAGGGACGTGCCATATGGCAGATGTCTGCACCGAGTGCGAAGGCACGCGCCATGTCAAATGCGCTAACGATCTTTCCGGATGCTATAATCTTAACCTTGTCGCGAATACCAAGACCAACGAGCGTATTATGCACCAACATAAGGCCATCGCGCAGCGGCGCGCCAATGTGATCGGCAAATTCCATAGGCGCTGCTCCAGTGCCTCCTTCAGCCCCGTCGACGGTTATGAAATCTGGATGGATTCCTGTCTCAGATATCGCCTTGGCAATACTGAACAGCTCCCAGGGATGTCCAACGCACAGCTTCATGCCGACCGGCTTACCTCTGGAGCGCTCGCGCAACAGCGCCAAGAACCGCATTAGCTCAATCGGTGTGGCAAACGCGCTGTGCAGGTTCGGGCTGATGCATGCAGCGCCCATTGGTATATTTCGGGCTTCTGAAATCTCTTTGGTCACCTTACTTGCAGGCAGTATGCCTCCGTGACCAGGCTTCGCGCCCTGAGAAAGCTTGATTTCGATCATCTTGACTTGTTCTGGGGCGGAATTCTTGGCGAACAGATCCGAGTCGAATTCACCGTTTTTCGTACGGCATCCGAAATAGCCGGTGCCTATCTGCCAGATCAGATCGCCGTCAAACTTCCGATGTGCATGGGAAATTGAACCTTCGCCCGTATTTTGCGCGAAGCCACCGGCTTTTGCCGCGTGATTTAGAGCTTCGATTGCTGGCGGTGAGAGCGCACCATAGGACATACCCGAAACATTGAGCACCGAGCTGCTGTAAGGCCTTTTGCATGCTTCAGCTCCCACTGTGACCCGGAAATTTTCGCTCGTCATATGTGTTGGCGCAACGGAATGATTGAACCACTCATGCCCGATCTTTTGTGTGTTTCGCAGCGTTCCGAACGGTGTGACGCTCTCCACGCTTTTGGCTCGGCGGTAGACCAATGCGCGCTGCTCGCGCGAATAGGGCACTTCATCCTGGTCACTCTCGAAAAAGTATTGCCGTAACTCGGGGCGGATATTCTCCAAGAGGTAGCGCATCCTGCCAATTATCGGATAGTTCCTCAGGACAGATCTTTTGTTCTGCAAGAGGTCGAAGAGGCCAACGGTGGAGAGGACTACGCCTAGCAATATCATGCTGTTGCCGGCACGTGGATTATGGATCCCCACAAAGCCACCAAGGACCGGCAGTGCAAGTGCACTTATCAATGGGATGTAACGCTTGCTCAACATCGACTAACGCCTCCAAGAAAAAATGGCCGCCAAAGCCAGTTCGCGGTCTAGTAGAAATCTGGATTTTTTGGGGACAGTTCGGATCAACCGACGAAGCAAAAAACGACATCATGTCTTTGCGCGTGCAAAATGGGCACATGCAATTCGCCAACGCGTCAGCTTAGGCGGGTTTTGGCAAATATACGGTTAATTCTCATAGAGCACTGATGGCATCAAAAACGTGGCATTACCGACTCATTAGTCGACTTAGCCCGCGCAACGGAACTTTACTGGACCCATGACCGACTTCTACTTCGTGTCGTAGGGGCGAGTAGCCATCGTTTCTGGCCACATCGTCCAGACCTTCAGCAGCGGCGAGTCACAGCCCCGTTTAGTGAATTGTCCGCAGCTCATCAGATCGCGTCACCCCGTCCCTATCCGGCTGGCTCCTTTCTCAAATTTCATCACCGGCTCCTAGTCTCGCTCCGCCAGGATATTTTCCGACGGTAGAGTTCGCATGAGTCATTCAGGACATCCGCTGTCTGCGCAACGTGAGACGCATTTCTCTCCGCGATTACGCACGTCCGGGGCAATCAATTTGTGTTCGTCCCCTACAGTACTATTCTTTAGTTGGCTAACACCCATAAACCAGGGACAACAAAATCCATTTCATCAATCAGATTCGTAAAAGAGCCAATGCGATAAATCCTATAAAGGACAT
>JAHZKN010000221.1 GCA_022600335.1 Alphaproteobacteria bacterium | reverse complement strand
GTTTCTGTCATAAGACTCTAAGCCGTTGCGCCAACCGAACGGTCTGCCAGATTTTCTTCACGGAAGATCTCATCTGCAATGTCCCGCGCTATGGTCAACTCTGAAACCATGTCCGCAAGCGGCGGGATGTTGTCATCTCGCTCGATGATAGTTGAAACGCGGCCGAAACGACGCACGGAGGCACGGTAGAGTTCCCAGACCTCATCACAAACCAACGCATCGTGCGTATCGATAATATGAGTCATATTATCTTCATGGCCTGCGAGATGGAACTGAACAACGCGATCAGCCGGAATCGCATCAATAAATGTTTGCGCGTCGTAGCCGTGATTGAAGGCACTGACAAAGACATTGTTGACATCAAACACAAGCCAACATCCCGTCCGCTTGGTCATCTCTGAGATAAAATCCCACTCAGACATTTCGGATTGATCGAACTGCACATAACTCGAAACGTTTTCTAATGCGATCGGGCGGCCAATATAGTCCTGAACATGCTGGATGCGACTGACCACATGATCAAGCGCCTCGTTGGTGTACGGCACAGGTAGTAGGTCATGTAGGTTCACACCGTGGACACCGGTCCAGCACAAATGATCTGACACAAACTCTGGCTCTGTGCGTTCAGCAAGCGACTTGAGATTTGCAAGATAAGCATCATCGAACGGCGCGGTGGATGCAATCGATAACGACACGCCATGCAACACGATAGGGTAGCGGTCACGAATTTGATCCAACATCTGCAGTGGTTTTCCGCCGGGCACCATATAGTTTTCCGATATGGCTTCAAACCAGTCTACTTTCGGAGTGCCGTCCAGGATGTCACCATAGTGCTGCGGCCTAAGGCCAAGGCCAAATCCGAGGTATTTTGGTTTTTGTAATGACATATTCGCTCGCTTCTCAAGCACTGGGGGCGCATTGGATCGTGTAAAATACAGTATACAAATCTAGCACAACGTGCGCTTTTGGAAAAAACTCATCGCGGAACACGCATTTCACACCGCTAAACTTGGAATAAGTTTCAAAGTGTAATTCAAAAAAAAACAGAGCAAAAGAAGCGGCGACCGAGCGCGGGGAACAAGCACTGGCCGCCGCCGCAGATGCTGGAAACCTAACCTGCTTCGAAGGTTGCACCTTCGATTTTTTCACAATCTTCTTTTGTGGTCAGGGTAAAGCCTTGACCCTTACAGGCGTTTTGGCCTTTGCAAGCGTTATTTGCAGTCTTGCAAGCGCTGGTTCCTTTGCAGGCATTTGCGCCCACACAGTGACCTTTGGCTTCGTGGCCATCGGCATTTGCAGCAGGTGCTGCAACAGCACCAGCAAGCATAAGTGATGCAGCTGCAGCCGCCAACGTTGCGCCTGATGTGACAGAGACTTTCATGTCGTAAGCCTTTCCATTGTGCTCAAAACTGCCCGACATCTATTGTTATCGACCACCACCTCTCGGGCGAAAAAATTGGTGATCTTTCGGTGTTACGCGGTCAAGAAATTTGAGTTTCAAATTTCTTAAACCGCGCAGGCCTTGAAGCGCTTGGACCAAGGCAAAAATTAGGCATGTAGATTATTTGCAAGTCTTTTCATGTCGCTAGGTTGAGCATTTGCGACGCGCAATCCAGGCCAATCGCCGGTCGGGATCACTCAGAAAATAAAACGAGAAAATTTATTGCGTTGATTGAACCAAACGGCCCGCATACATCACAGGACCCGTTGGCGCGCCCGTGGGAGACCCACCAGCCGGCTCAAGACTGACAGCAAACGTGGCGTTCATATTAAGATCAGGATCAACGTAGCTTACCATTGGCTTCTCTTCCATGTCGCTCTTAGCAATCACGCCCAACGACATCGGCTGCTTAAGATCCTCGTGTACCATCCACAGCTCATAGTTCTTGTCTGGATCTGGCCGGGGTGTCACCGTCTTGATGGAGCACATGTGAGTTTTCATATTGACGGTCATAAGAAACGCCGGTTTCTGTGACTCTTCTTGTAAAACTGCGACATAAGTTGGTTGGCTGGAATGGGTGGCCGCACCCGTCCATAAAATAAAGCCTGCTAACGAAGCAGCCAATGCTGTCATGCCGCCAGCTGCAATACGCCATGTGCGTGTCTGCTTGGCTAAAGCGCGTCGGTGCTGCTGCAGTGATATGACCGACGACGACGATGCAATGCGAGACTGAATTTTTTCAAACATCTTTTCTGGCGGCGCAACCGGTGGTACCGCCTCAAGCAAAGGTGCTAAGCGCTGCTCCCATTTGGACAGAGCCTGATCAAGGTTTGCATCCGTCAATCGGCGCTCTGCAATAGCAGAACGCTCAGCAGCCGGCAGCGTGCCGAGTACATACTCAGCTGCCAGCTCGTCGATGTCCTCTCGTTCCGTCATTGTTCGAGGCACCCTTTCAATTGCATCAGACTACGACGCAACCACGTTTTGACTGTGCCCTCAGGCTTATCAAATTTCTGTGCCAACTCCTCGCGACTCATTCCATCAAGATAGGCTAAACAAACCATCTTCTTCTTTTCTGCCTCAAGTCCATCAAGGCATCGTTTCAAACGGGCAACATCGTCCTGGCGTTCCAATAATGCGATCGCCGACTCATCATCACTTTCAAGCTGATCGAGCTCACCATCGTTAACGAAAACCCGTCCTGCCTTGCGCCGCACTTCGTCCAGTGACCGATTTCTTACAATGGCAGCCATCCAAGTAATTGGAGAGGCAATTTCCGGTTTGAAATCACCGGCACGGCTCCAAATCTTAACATACGCTTCCTGAACAACCTCTTCAGCCTGTTCCCGGTTTCGTAGTATACGAAGGGCAACAGCAAAGAGTTTCGAGGAGCTTGCCTGGTAGAGAGCCTCAAAAGCGTCCGAATCGCCGCGCGCAACGCGGGCAAGCAGTGCATCCAAATTTGGATCTCGAGATGACATCTAAAGCTTTCACGGGGTCTTTAAGGTGTTTATGGCCAATCGTCGCCAACACTGCAGGTTATATTATAACACCTAGTTTGGTTTGCAAATAATGGCAGAAGAATGCACTGATGAGCCAATGGGCAGGATCTTGCATTGCCTGAGGCGTGGCACATGACCACAAAGTACTCAGCAGACAACTGTGCATCGACAACGTCTCCAATCGGTGGCCAAAAACACATCATGGCATTGTCAAATTGCCAGTCGTCAGAGGTTGCTGTTGTGCTGGCAGCGCATGGGGATCGCGGCGGACACGGTCCTGAAGGAGCCAACGGAGCCCTACTCCGGCACGCAGCAACACTTGCTGCAAACAATAGATTTCGCTGTGTTGCGTACGGTGTCGTCAAAGGCACGCCAACGTTGGAACAGGCGCTGACGCAGGCCATATCCTCAAAGCCCAGAGCACTTGTCGTCTACCCGTTTTTTATGTCCAACGGGTATTTCGTCAAAACCATACTACCGGGACGTTTGGCAGAGTTTGGCACTCCCCTACCAACACATACTGCCGAACCGCTTGGCCGAGACCCTCGCCTGCCTGACTTAATGTTACACGATGCAGTAAAGTCGGCTGAAGCTGCAGGATTGAGGCTCTCAGACACCCGCCTGTT
>JAHZKN010000220.1 GCA_022600335.1 Alphaproteobacteria bacterium | reverse complement strand
GGCACCGTTTGGCTGGAGAGCTATATACGGACCTATCCACACACGGTCGTGATCGTCAGCCATGACCGCGATCTATTGAACAGCAACGTCAGCCACATTGTTCATTTGCAATCCGGAAAGCTTAGCGTCTACACCGGAGGCTATGATGACTTTGAAACACAACGTCGCCAACAGCAAAGCTTGGAACTAAAGCTAAAGAAGAAGCAGGACGCTGAGCGTCGCCGAATTCAACAGTTTATCGATCGGTTTCGCGCGAAAGCCACAAAGGCAACTCAGGCACAAAGCCGTATCAAAGCGCTCGCTAAACTTCAGCCCATTGTCGAACAGATTGAAGACCGTGTCGCAGCAATCACATTCACCAATCCTGAAAAGATGCGCTCCAGTCCGCTTCTGCGCTTGGAAGACGCGAGTGTGGGCTATGCGCCAGATCAGCCAATCTTAAGCAACCTTGACTTGCGCATTGATCAAGATGATCGCATCGCTCTGCTTGGGCAAAACGGTAACGGCAAGTCTACATTTGCCAAGCTCTTGTCTGGTAAACTTTCCGCCCAGAACGGTAAAGTCTTTGGAGCCAAACAGATAACCTGCGGCTACTTTGCACAACACCAACTTGATGAACTGAACCCGGACCAAACGCCGTATCAGATCTACACCGAGCTACTGCCCGAAGCGACAGAAGCGCAACGCCGGGCTCGGCTTGGAACAGCTGGATTTGGTGCTAGCAAAGCAGATGTCACGTGCGGCAAACTTTCAGGAGGGGAAAAAGCCCGCCTTCTGCTCGCACTCGCTGCATTTCACGGGCCACACCTGTTGATATTGGACGAACCCACCAACCATCTTGATATCGATTCCCGACAAGCATTGATCCATGGCTTGGCCGAATTTGAGGGCGCCGTCATTTTGATCAGCCACGACCGTCATTTGATCGAAGCGAGTGCCGATCGATTGTGGCGCGTTGGCGATGGCACGGTTCGCACTTTTGATGGCGACTTAGACACCTATCGTAAAGAGTTGTTGGCCACACGAGGTGGAAAGAATGCGATCAAGAAAAAGCAACACTCAGCGAATGGAGACACCGCCCCCAAACAGGATCGTGCCGAACAGCGCCGACTGGCAGCACAGTCGCGTGCATCTCTTGCGCCCCTCAAAAAGTCTGTCGTCGCTCACGAGCAGAAGATGTCTGAGCTTACATCTCAAATTGCCAAACTTGATCAGCTTCTCGCCGACCCCGAGCTCTACGTCAACGACCCAAACAAAGCGCAAAGCGCCGGCATGAAACGCGGACAGTTGGCGCAGGCCTTAGTGCAAATTGAGGAACAATGGTTAGCGGCGGTTGCAGAATTGGAAGCAGCTGAGGCGCGACAAACTTAAGCCGTATAAACTTCCTACAAAGACTATCTTTTCACAGATCATTTTTTGCTCAAAAAAAGTGCAGGACACTAACGTTTCAACAGCTGCTGTTCCAGACTTATCAACATTTTTTCACAGCTAAACACTCCTGCTGAATTGGAGAAAGTTTTCGCTGCAAACCTGCTGTAAAACCTTCCGCGTGGGGAGGCTGGTCGACTTGGGTCTTGCGGGGAGACCCGTCTGGCTTGAGGGCAAGCCGACGTCGAGCGGTCAGCTCTCCCTACGTTTTTTACCATCAAAAAGATGAACTGATATCGATGTCTTTGTGGCGCGTGAGAATGTCGTTGCCTAAGTCAGCGACCAGGGAAACGCAGTCTATGCACCCGCAATCTTTGAAAAGTCCGCGATTGATGAGGTGGCATTGCGAATTCGCGCCAGAATTTTGAGGCGGTTTTCACGCACTTTTGCATCATCGACGTTCACTGTTACGATCTCGAAAAACGCATCAATCGGTGCACGTAACTCTGCCAACGCACTCATTGCGCCGGTAAAGTTTTCGACTTCAATCGCGCCCTTAATGTCGGCAACCACTTTACCCAAATGTTTTTCAAGTGCGACTTCTGCAGGCTCTTGCAGCAGACCCACATCGACAGCACCGCTATAAGTCATGCCGTCCTTCTTTTCTTCGATGCTAAGAATATTAGAAGCCCGTTTGACGCCCGCAAGCAGATTGGAACCGTCATCGGTTTCCAACAGGGAACCGAGCGCTATGACACGCTTAACGATCAACGCCAGATCATCCTGACCTTCAAGCGCAAACACCGCATCAATCAGGTCATGACGCACGCCCGTTTCACGTAGATGCACTTTTAGACGCTCGGCAAGAAAGGAAAGCAGATCTCTTGCCCGATCATCTATTTTGGCTCCGTCTACATAGAATGGATGACTCGTAACTACGGACACTTCTCCCGCAGCTGCAATGCCCCCTGCTTCTGCATACTCTCTAGATCTCTCAGATCTTCTTTCTCCAGAAGAACTTGAAGCCTGAATTCTCTGAAAATGCTTCGACGCGACCAAACCCAACCGTAACCTAAAATCGTTTTCCAACAGAATGCGAATAATCCCGAGACCAGCACGCCGCAGCTGATAAGGGTCACCAGACCCGGTCGGTTTTTCGCCGATTGTCCAGAAGCCGACCAACATGTCGAGCTTGTCGGCCAATGCAACGGCGCACGCAACCGCATCCCCTTCGTCTTCCCTCGGGACCGTGTCGGATGGACCCTTGGGCTTGTAGTGAAGCTCGATGGCGCGGGCGATTTCTGGTTTTGCGCCAGCGTGCTCAGCGTAGGTACGCCCCATCACACCTTGCAATTCCGGAAATTCGCCGACCATGCCAGACACCAAATCAGCCTTGCACAATTGGGCAGCGCGACGGGCGTCTTCCGGGTCTGCATCACAGGCCCCGGCCAACTGGAACGCCAGTTCAGAAATGCGTTCCACACGATCTTGTTGTGTGCCCAGCTTGTCGTGGTAGGTGACCGCCGACAATGCACTTGCCATTTCGTCCAGTGGCTTTTTGAGATCTTGTTCCCAAAAGAACTTGGCATCCGCAAGTCGCGCGTTGATCACCTTCTCATTGCCGGCGACAATAGCCTTACCGCGATCCTTAGGCTGAAGGTTTGAGACAGCAAGAAAATGATTGGACAGTTTTTTGCCGCGCGCCGGCGTCAGTGAAAAGCACTTCTGGTGAACTTTCATGGCTGCGGTCAGACACGCATCAG
>JAHZKN010000219.1 GCA_022600335.1 Alphaproteobacteria bacterium | reverse complement strand
GTGCCCAAAAAAGAACTTTTCTATGTCCCGATTTTCAATGCTGCCCCATCTTGTTGTATAGAGGTCATCTTGGGCAAAACATTTGCGAGGACCCCAGTGCAATAGTTCGCGCCGAAGGTACGTGTGGCCATTCTTGGTGATTTTTTCAGGGCGCAAGTCTAGGTACCACTGCTTGCCTTGTCCGTTCGGCAAGAAGCGCTTCTGGTACCATTCAGGAACGTAGTGGTTATGCTTATAGTCCTGCGACATGAAACGCCCGTATGCATCTCCTTCGGTGCTCAATCAAGGCGAAAAGTATGGGGACTTTTCACTGCCTCTCCAAACGCAGGAACGTGCGTGCCGTCCATACATGGCCCTTCGCGTCGGTCTTCGAATTGTGGGTCATGTCCGCTTTTGCCAACAGCAGATATTATGCGCGGAGCAACGAGAGCCATTGAATAAGACGGCTCGCGTATAAGCGGCCGACATGCTCGCGTTGGAATGGGAACTCGCGCGTAGGCCCGCGGGACATAGTCTCACGGCTCCACGTGTCACGGCCCCTGGATCATTGCCCCCGACCCGTGCCATCTATATGTGCGAAAGAGGTCACTGCCGGGAGGCACTAGAACAATGTCGGCAGCAGACTCCGAGCTGGACACGGCACGGGCACCGAACCAGGTGCACATTCCCGTGCTGCTCTCAGAAGTGATCGAAGCGCTTAAGCCAGCCGACGGCGAAACCATCATTGATGCCACGTTTGGCGCCGGTGGGTACACGCGTGCGCTGTTAGAAGCCGCGCACGGTTCGGTGATTGCAATTGATCGTGATCCGACGGCAGTTGAGGCGGGCGCTGCACTGATTGACGCATTTGCACCGCGCCTCAAGCTACGCCTTGCTCCGTTCAGTCAACTCGCTGACGTGTTAGCTGAGGATAATGTTGCGCTGGTCGATGGCATTGTCTTTGATCTTGGTGTGTCTTCGATGCAATTAGACCAAGCCGAACGTGGATTTTCGTTTCTCCATGACGGTCCTTTAGACATGCGCATGTTTGCACCTGCAGCCGGGAGTGCGTCCTCAACGCACGCTGCGCATGCGCCGGAGTCTGGGCCATCGGCAGCTGATGTCGTCAACACGTTTGACGAGCAAGACATCGCCAGTATCCTTTATGACTTTGGCGAAGAACGCCGCTCGCGGGCGGTGGCCAGAGCGATCGTCAAGCGGCGCAGCGAAAAACCCTTTCAAACCACCACAGATCTTGCGGAGCTGGTGGCGCGTGTTCTTCATCAGCGTGGTAAGGAGACGAAGCACCCAGCAACACGCACGTTTCAAGCCTTACGCATATTCGTCAACAGTGAACTGGATGAATTGCAACAGGGTTTGGCTCAGGCGGAAAAAGTTCTTAGCCCAGGTGGCCGGCTGGTCGTCGTCTCATTTCACAGTCTTGAGGACCGCATTGTGAAGCGGTTTCTAACTGAACGCGCTGGCAAAGTGCCAAGCCCGTCACGGCACTTGCCGGTGCAATCGATAAAATCTTACAAGCCGTGTTTTCGAATTATTAACTCCCGGCCGTTAACACCTTCTAAAGGTGAATTAGATGTGAACCCGCGTGCGCGCTCGGCACGATTGCGGATTGCACTGCGTACTGAGGCGCCTGCTTCAGGCTCAGTCCAGGCCTAAACAGGCTTAATCAAGCCCTACCAGGCCCCGCCGAACGGAGTTGTTGTGACGCCGTCCGTTTGTTGAGCGCGGTTCGTAATGTGGAGTTTGTAAATGCGTCTCTTATCCATTTCCGCACTATTCATGGCGCTTGCCAGTGCTTTTCTTCTTTACAGTCTGAACTATGACGCGCGCACGCTGGAAGCCAGGCTGCGTGCTCAAGAAGCAACAGCTGAAACGATCCGTGCTGATATTGCTGTTTTAAAAGCTGAGCGTGCGCATCTCGCACGCCCTGGGCGCATCGAACCCTTGGCCCGTGCGCAAGGTCTCAAGCCGATCGCTGAGCGGCAAGTCGTGAAGATGCGTGAGATCGAGAATCGCCTAATTACAGGTTCAGCGACACCACGATGAGTCAGTATCGCAGGCCGGTCATTATTTCTCCGGGATTGCCGCAGCGGCGCAATCGAGCGCCGTGGCAAAGGCACGGTCGTGCCCATACGCGTGACATGAGAGCGCTCACGGTGTCGCTTTCTGTGCTGGCGATGTCTTTGGCGATTGCCGGTCAGCTTGTTCATCTTGCGCTGGCTGGGCAAACGTCGATGACGACAACGTTGTCTCACCCGATTGCCAATAGCTTTGCCCGCCCGGACATTGTTGATCGCCACGGACGTTTATTGGCCACCGACGTTGCCATGCCGTCGCTGTTTGCTGATCCGTCACGGGTTGTCGATCCGAATGTCGTGGTGGAGAAACTTTCCGAGCTACTTCCAGGCCTTGATCGCGAAGCGCTGCGTCGGAAGTTGTCGGATCGCGGACGGCGCTTTGTGTGGGTGCAACGCGGTGTGTCGCCTGCCATGGCGCAACAAATTCATAATCTAGGATTGCCTGGATTGTCCTTTAAGCAGGAACTCAAGAGAGCATATCCAGCAGGACGTCTTGCCGGGCATGTGCTGGGTTCTGTCAATATTGACAACAAAGGGTTGTCTGGCATTGAGCAGCACATTGATGCTGTGGTTGGTGCGGATCCAGTTCTCGGCGCCCAACGGTCGCGCAAGGCGCCGGTGCAATTGTCTCTCGACGTTGGTGTGCAACATGCGCTTGATGATGAACTTGCCCGCGCCCTGAGACGGTATCAAGCAACGGCGGCAGCTGGTGTCGTTATGGATGTCAATAGCGGTGAAGTGATTGCGGCAGCATCGATACCGGGTGTTGACCCCATGCAACCTGCACAACACCAAGAGACACGGCGGAGAGACCGCGTGGCGGGTGGCAGCTATGAACTGGGCTCAATCTTTAAAGCGTTTACCGTAGCCATGGCTCTTGAAGCTGGCTTGGTCACAGTGAACACTAAGCTCGATGTTACAAAGCCCTTGGTTGAGGGCCGTCACACCATCCGTGATGGGCACGGTGGCGGTCGGCCGCTGAGCGTCGCTGAAGTCTTTACCCACTCGTCTAACGTTGGTGCCGGATTGCTCGCGCTGGCCGCTGGCCCAAAGCGGCAAAAACTTTTTCTCGATAACTTTCGCTTGTTAACACCGATCAAAACCGAGGCAGGACGGGTGGCCGCCCCGCAGCTGCCCGAACAGTGGCAGCGCATTGAGCAGATTACCATTGCTTATGGTCATGGAATGGCGGTTTCACCGTTGCAATTCGCGGCTGCCTACAGTGCGCTGGTCAATGGTGGCAGCTATGTTGCGCCAACGTTTCTACGACGTGTGGCAGGTGAGTCCGTACCGCGTCAGCGTGTCTTGTCACACGCGACAAGCCGTAAGATGCGCACCCTTATGCGTTTGAACGTGACAGACCGGGCGGGAACTGGCGGTCGGGCTGATGTGCCTGGCTATCGTGTTGGAGGCAAGACCGGCACTGCAGAAGTCGCAAGCGTTGGTGGGTACAAGAAGAAAACTGTGATTTCGTCGTTCTCGGCGGCGTTTCCTATGGATGAGCCGCGTTATGTCGTTCTGGTGTCGGTTTTCGAACCCAAAGGCAATCGTAATTCTGGTGGCGCCATCACAGCGAGCCGCAACGCCGCGCCGACAACGGGTCGCGTGATCCGCCGCATTGCGCCGCTGCTCAATGTCATGCCGGCTGGCACGGTGACGGCGCTGTCTGCTCCGCGATGAAACTTTATCGTTAAACTGAACAACAATTGGCGTCGTTGGGTCGATCCACCTGCATGAATTTGTAGCTTGGTTTGACGCCGTGCGCCTGGCCTCATAAGAACCAACACACCATTTCAATATCTTTGAGGTCCGATGCGGCTCACAACGCTGATTTCTGGCGCAGACATCTCCGTAGACCCAAATGCGGACTGCGAGATTACCGGTCTGTCTTTAGATAGCAGAACGGTTAAGCCGGGTGATTTGTTTGCTGCCCTCGCCGGTGCAAAAGACGATGGCCTGCGGTTTGTTGACGCTGCGGTTGCCAAGGGTGCGCGGGCGGTGCTGGTTGATGCAAACGCGGATGTCTCGATCGACGGTTCTGTTGTAGTGCTACGGGCCGAGACTCCGCGCCGTGCGCTGGCGTGTCTTGCGGCAAGGTTTTTTGCAGCCCAGCCAGAGTGCATTGTTGCGGTCACCGGGACCAGTGGCAAGACATCGGTGGCAGACTTCACACGCCAGCTGTTGCTCAATGCTGGACGGTCGGCAGCCTCCATCGGCACCATTGGGCTAATCCGGGCAGACAAAGCCACATACGGGTCACTCACCACGCCCGATTCAATCACCTTGCACAAGACACTGGCGGGGCTTGCGCGCGACGGCGTCACCCATTTAGCAATGGAAGCATCGTCACATGGGCTTGATCAAGCGCGCATGGATGGTGTGCGCTTAACTGCTGCGGCGTTCACCAATCTAAGCCGCGATCACCTCGACTATCACGCAGACATGGAGGCGTACTTTGATGCCAAGCTGCGTTTGTTCTCCGAGTTGCTTCCAGATGATGGGACTGCGGTGGTCCATGTCGATGATGCAGCAAGCGCGCGCATTTTAGAGTGCGCGCGGGCGCGTGGTCTTAAAGTCATTGAAGTGGGCACAAAAGCTAAAGACGTGCAGCTTGTTGGCGTGAGCCGTGATGGATTTGCTCAGAATTTGTCGCTGCGTGTTAACAGCGAAGATGCCACGGTGCGGTTGGGGCTGGTCGGTGACTATCAAGTGAGCAATGCGCTCGTTGCAGCAGGACTAGCGCTTGCCGTTGGTGTGCCGCAGTCTGACGTCATCGCCGGTCTTGGTAAATTGATTGGCGTTGCAGGGCGCTTAGAAATTATTGGCGAAGTCAAGGGGGCGTTGGCTGTCGTTGATTATGCGCACAAGCCAGAGGCTCTAGACGCTGCCTTGCGGGCCTGCCGGCCGTTTGCATCTGGGCGGTTGATCGTTGTGTTTGGTTGCGGTGGGGATCGCGACAAAGGCAAGCGACCACTGATGGGTAAGATCGCACATGAGGCAGCCGATGTCGTGATCGTCACCGATGATAACCCACGGAGTGAAGATCCCGCGACGATTCGGACCGAGGTGCGTGCCGGGCAAAATGACGTGTTGGAAATTGGCGGTCGGCGTCAAGCCATTCGCCATGCCATTGAGATGTGCCAAACCGGTGACGTTGTTTTGGTGGCAGGCAAAGGTCACGAGACCGGCCAGATCATTGGCGATGATGTCATTGCGTTTTCTGACCATGAAGAAGTACGTGCGGCGATGGAGAAGTTCGGGCCATGACGGAGCAGGCGAGGCTGCTATGGACGATCGATGAAATTTCTGCTGCGACCGGGGGTGTCGTTGAAGCTAAGATCGCCGGTGGGTCATCACTCGGCGTTGCGTCTATCTCTATCGATACCCGCACGCTACAGCCAGGGGCGCTTTTTATAGCGCTTAAAGATGCTCGAGATGGGCATGAGTTTGTCCCAAGTGCATTTGCAGCAGGCGCGCGTGCGGCCTTAGTGGCGCGCGACTATGCTGCGACACATCCAGACGCCACGTTGATCCGAGTTGAGGACCCCTTCGCCGCATTGCAAGACATAGCGCGTGCCGCCAGGGCCCGCTTATCCTCGACTGCCACCGTGATTGCAGTCACCGGGAGTGTCGGCAAGACTGGCACCAAGGATATGTTGCGGTGTTGCTTTTCTGAACTTGGTGAGACGCACGCCGCAGACAAATCCTACAACAACCACTGGGGCGTGCCGCTAACGTTGGCTGCAACACCACCAGATGTGCAAACCGCGATTTATGAAATCGGTATGAACCACGCGGGCGAGATCACGCCGTTGACCAAACTGGTGCAACCCGACATCGCAATTGTAACCACGGTAGAGCCTGTGCATCTGGAGTTCTTTGCGTCGGTTGCAGACATTGCAGAAGCAAAGGCAGAGATATTTTCAGGGCTCAGACCTGGTGGCGTGGCGATCCTCAATCGCGATAATGATTTCTACCCGTTGCTTGCGGAAAGAGCGGCGGGTGCTGGTGCCAAAATTAGAAGTTTTGGGAAAAGTCCAGAAGCAGATGTGCGGCTCGTTGATTATGAGTCAACGGGTGCAGGCGGCCGTGTGACAGCCCGCATTGATGATCACGATCTTAGCTATCAGCTTGCGAGTGCCGGTGCGCATGTCGCACAAAATACGTTGGCAGTTGTTGCAGCACTTGCTGAAGTGACATCCGATGTTGGGAAAGTCGTGCCAGCCCTTGCCAAGTTTGGTCCCGCTGCTGGGCGCGGTACCCGCGAGGTGCTCTCTGTTTCTGATGGCAGTATCCTCATCATTGATGAATCCTATAATGCCAATCCGGCTTCCATGCGGGCCGCCTTGGCTGTGCTCGGCTCAACGGATCGCAAAAAGTACCCGCGCCGCATTGCCATTCTCGGAGATATGCTTGAGCTCGGTGATAGCAGTCGAGCGCTGCATGCTGATCTTAGGGCGGCGCTCTTGGCGTCGGACACGGATTTGGTATTTGCAGCCGGTCCCAACATGGAGGCCCTTTTTCAATGCCTGCCACAAACAAAGCGGGGCGCTTGGGCTGAGCGTGTTGAGGGAATAGAAACTGCGGTTGTCAGGGCTCTTCAAGCCGGAGACGTTGTGATGGTCAAAGGTTCGCTTGGCTCACGTATGGCGCGGGTTCTGGCCGCAATTCGCAAAGAGTTTGCCGCTTGACCATATTTTGGGCATGGCGAAGGTTTCATTTGCGGGCTGCAACGTGGTAGGGAGCGGCTCGGAGCGGTGACCGGGAGCCAATAGGGGGCCAATAGGGGGAACGTATGCTCTACGAGCTTATCAATTTTAGTGACCAAATCGGTCCGCTCAATGTCTTCCGTTACATTACGTTCCGCACGGGCGGAGCCATCTTCACTGCACTGCTGTTTGTCATGCTTTTTGGCCCTGGTATCATCGATTTGCTGCGCCTCAAGCAGGGCAGGGGACAGCCCATTCGCGATGACGGACCTGAGACACACTTTGCCAAGGTCGGCACGCCGACAATGGGCGGATTGATGATCCTTGCCAGCGTTGCGATCGCAACGCTGTTATGGGCCGATTTATCCAACCGTTATGTGTGGGTCGTCCTTGCTGTCATTCTTTTTTATGGCGCGATTGGTTTCTATGACGATTTTCTAAAACTCAAAAAGCAAACGTCGAGCGGCTTTGGCGGCAGTGTTCGTTTGGCGTTGGAATTTTTGATCGCAATTATCGCAACCTATGCGTTTATGCAAATTGGGCCAGACCTATTATCCGGCAAACTTGCCGTGCCGTTCTTTAAGGATACGCTTGTTCCGTTTGGTCTCATGTTCGTATTTGTTGGCGCGTTCGTGATCTCAGGTGCAGGCAACGCCGTCAATTTGACCGATGGCCTGGATGGCTTGGCCATTGTTCCAGTGATGATTGCAGCGGGTACGTTTGGGCTCATCGCCTATCTCATAGGTAATGTGAAATTTGCGCAGTACTTACAAATTCACTACATCGCAGGTACCGGTGAGCTGGCTGTTATATGTGGCGCTCTAATTGGGGCCGGGCTTGGCTTCTTGTGGTTCAATGCGCCGCCCGCCATGATCTTTATGGGAGATACAGGGTCGTTGGCCTTGGGCGGTGCACTTGGCTCCATTGCCGTTGCCACAAAGCATGAAATCGTACTTGCTATTGTCGGTGGCTTGTTTGTGCTTGAGACCCTGTCGGTCGTCATTCAAGTCGCGTCCTATAAGCTAACAGGTAGGCGCGTTTTCCGCATGGCACCGCTGCATCACCATTTTGAACAAAAGGGCTGGCAAGAAAGTACAGTTGTTGTGCGCTTCTGGATCATCTCGGTTGTTTTGGCTCTAATCGGCTTAGCCTCACTTAAACTGCGCTAGCTGCACGACCACCAAGATTTTAGGCTGCCGCGGCAATCTCAGCTCATCGATTCCGGTCTGGGCGTAAAGAGTCTAAAGTCGGCCTCATGATTCGACTGACAGTATTTACCAATCAATCCGTTGCGGTTTTTGGGCTCGGTGGCTCTGGCCTGGCCGCGGCTGACGCGTTGCGGGCAGGTGGTGCCAATGTCATTGTCTGGGATGACAGTGAACAAGCTCGGGAAAGCGCGGCATCGGCCGGCCATAATGTACAAGATCCCAACACTGCAGATTGGTCGAAACTTTCAAACCTGGTTCTCGCACCCGGCGTGCCCCTGACACACCCGACCCCACACTGGACAGTTGAGAAGGCGCGCGAAGCCGGTGTGGATGTGATCGGCGATGTAGAACTGTTTGCGCGCCAACGTCAGGCGAGCGCACCAAATTCTCCGTTCATTGCCATTACCGGAACCAACGGCAAGTCGACATCAACGGCTCTCACAGCGCATGTGCTAAATGCCCTTGGTTGCAAAGTTAGCATCGGTGGCAACATTGGCAAAGCAATACTGACTCTTGAACCGCCTGAAGAGAACCGCATTCATGTCGTCGAGATGTCATCGTATCAGATTGATCTAACCCCGACACTCAAGCCAACGGTTGGTGTGCTGTTGAATATCACGCCGGATCATCTCGACCGTCACGGCACATTAAAACACTATGCGAGCGTGAAGGCGCGTTTGGTGCAGGGTGCGGGAGCAGCATGCATTTGTGTTGATGATCCACTGACAAAAGAAATTGCCGAGACGATAGAACCGCCCGAACGTCTCTATGCATTCACTAAGGGAAAGGGTGCCGCCACTGTGCCGCGTGCCTATGCGATTGGTTCGAGCTTGTTTGTTCATGAGACCAAGAATGGTATCGGCGAAAGCCAGGAAGTTGTTGACCTCAAGGGCGCACGTGCCTTGCGAGGCGCCCACAATATTGAAAATGCCTTGGCCGTTGTCACTGCGGTGCGTGCTCTCGCTGACCAGTGTCGTAAAGCAAACCCAGATTTTGCCGAGCAACTTTGGCAGCCGCAAACAATCCGTGACGCGTTGCTATCTTTTCCGGGGCTCGCGCATCGTTTGCAACAGATCGCGCAGCTTGGGCGCGTCGCCTTTGTCAATGATTCAAAAGCGACCAATGCCGAGAGCGCAGAAAAGGCGTTGGCAAGCTTTCCAGGTGATATCTATTGGATCGCAGGTGGTCGCGCAAAACAGGCGGGAATTGATTCTCTAAAAGCACTCACGACGCGCATTGCCAAAACCTATCTGATTGGCGAAGCGGCAGCAGAGTTTGCGCAGACGTTGGATGGGCATGTTGAATGCGAGCAAGTAGGGACGATGGAGGCCGCCGTTGCACACGCGGCACGTGATGCAATAAAAAGTGAAGCTCTGTCGCCGGTG
>JAHZKN010000218.1 GCA_022600335.1 Alphaproteobacteria bacterium | reverse complement strand
TGACCACACCGGTCGTGCGATCGCGTCCAATACAACAGCCACCCAGTGGGTGCACAGTAATCAGGTTCTTTCCAAACACGGTGCGCGACATCGGGTTTTTAATATGTGTCCCGCCATGGACTGCAGTTGCCCGTTTCAGCGCATCATCAACGCGGTTGAAAATCTCCTGATCTGCCACACCTGGCCACGAAATATCAACGGAATCGTTTTTGAGCTCGATGCGGCCGGCCGCATCATCATGCGACATCACAAGGTATGTCTGTGTGTTGTTGACGGCGCCATCATAGGCGCCGAACAGCAGCGATTTCGCAGCCCGGCCCGCTTCGTCTAGTTCATCGCTCAGGCTGAAATCTGTATCGCGGCCAAAGATGCCCGCTCCGCCAACAAAAAGTGCTGGAAGGAAAGGCGCAAGGCCGGATGGAATAGACCCTTCCTCGATAACAAAGCCATCTTCCAAGCGGTCGCTACCGCGCAAATCAATGAGGCCAGAAATGCACGGACCAACCGGATCGCGTTCTTCTGGCTTGGGATGACCGTAACCGATACCATTGATCCGCGTATCGTTGTTGTAGCCGAACGCCAGCACATCTCCATTACCGGTAAAGCCCTCGCCCAGCTGATCAGAAACTTTCAGGCCTTCCTGCTGCGAGCGCAGAAGAATTTCGGTTGAACCTAAGGTGCCAGCAGCAAGAACAACGGTCTCAGTAACAATGGACTGCAATGGCACACCAAATTTTTCGCGCTCAGCGCCGACGAGTTCAAAATAAACCCTCCACTTGCCGCCTTCCTTGCGCACGTGGCTGACGCTCGCTTCAGTATAGATTTCCGCACCAAAACTGGCTGCATCCGGCAGATAGTTCATCTGCACGGTGTTCTTGGCACCAACGTTACAGCCAGAACAGCAATCGCCGCACAGTGTGCATGCTGGCTGGTAGACACCAGCGTGATTTTCTTGGTCTTCAAACGTGACATTGATCGGCGGTTTGGTCGCTTGCGTGCCAAATGCAACGGCCGACGCTTTCATGGCTTCGAGTTTGTCAATGCGTTGTGTGTCGGGATAAGGAACGGGGCTCAACATGCGATGCGCGCGCTCATACCCGATCTCTAATTCCGGGTCACTTGCAAGTTCATCCGGCCATTGAGGATCTTCCCAAACACGCGGATCAGCTTTGAGCGACACATTTGCATTGATCAGCGATGTGCCACCCAAACCGCAGCCAATAAAAACATGAATGTCATCGCCCATGCGCATGTCAAACAGGCCGAGTTTCGAACCTGTGTGACCAAGATCATTGGTGATTTGGAATTCCCGTTGCGCCTCGAGTGGATGATCGGGAAATTCACCAAGCGCAAATTCCCGGCCACGTTCCAAAAGACAAACACTTTGCCCGCAGCGGGCTAAACGCGAAGCGGCAACACCTCCGCCATACCCGGAGCCGACAACAATAACATCATAGCGAACTTTGAGATCAGCGATCGGTTTTGAAAGACGCTTCATACTATTTCCACCACCAAAACGGCCTACGGCTGAGCCCCAGCCAAGCCAAAAATATCAAGTAACCGCGCAGACCACGACGGTTTACGTGTTGCCACCGCTGCAGGCCGCGCAACGAGCGGCTTTGCTTTATTCAATGGCGCCACATCGAATGTCCAATTCATATCGCGCGCCAAATGGATCATCGTACGTTCGGCAAGTGCGGTGATTGTAAACAACGGGTGGATACCAACAGATCGCGGCAAAGCTGCGCCGTCGCAAACATAAAGTCCGCTGTGGACGGCTGTCGGCGACACATCGTTTGCGCCATTGAACACCTGCCCTTTATGATTGACGACGCCCGTCGTGCGATCTTCGGCCATCACGCAGCCACCCAATGGATGGACGCTGGTAAGTTTGCCGCCAAGACCCGGTTTGGAGAGCGGATTTTTAAGCAGGCTGCCGCCAACCGCTGCAACCGCAGTGCGAAACGCCTCGTCAATCGCTTTGAAAACCGATTGCTCGCCTGCGTTCGGCCAAGAAATCGACACACGATCATTTGCAAGCGACAGCACGCCAGAGCGGTTGTCATGGCCAATTCCAAGAAACGTCTGACTGTTGCGCACGGCACCGGAATAAGCCCCTCCAACAAGGCTTTTAAGAGCGCGGCCAAATTCGTTTAGTTCATCACTAATGCCGCTATCGGTGTCTTCTCCGAATGGCAAATGCCCCGCCGCCAGTGTTGCAGGCAAGAGTGGTGCCGTTGCACCTGGCAGAGCCGCTTCAACTATGCCGATGCCGTCGTCAACATTCGCCGTGCCACGCAAATCGATCAATGCCGCAACGGCCGGGCCAACCGGTTCCACGTTGGCCTTTGGAGGATCTCCAACACCGACGTTGTTCGCCGCTTCATCGCAATTGTAGCCAACCGCCAGCGCGTCCCCGTTGCCAGTGAAATGATGTCCAAGCTGGTCTGAGACTGCGAGCCCAGCCTCACGCGACCGCAGCAATATTTCGGTACTACCTAGGGTTCCTGCGGCCAGGATGACAACAGAGGCGGTGATGACAATATC
>JAHZKN010000217.1 GCA_022600335.1 Alphaproteobacteria bacterium | reverse complement strand
CTTCTGCAGCATCTGGCGAACAATCACCTCGATGTGCTTGTCGTTGATGGTCACACCCTGCAGACGATAGACGTCTTGGATTTCCTTAATCAGGTAGTTGGCAAGCTCTTCAACACCCTTAATCGCCAGAATGTCGTGCGGTGCGGGGTGCCCATCATAGATGAACTCACCCTTCTCAATCCGATCGCCCGGCTGAACCGCGAGGCTCTTGCCACGTGCGATTAGATACTCCGCCGCATCTTCATTCTCATCATCCGGCCGAATGAGGATCTTTTGTTTGTTCTTGTAGTCCTTGCCGTATTCGATCGTGCCTGAAATTTCAGCAATAATGGCATGATCTTTTGGACGCCGCGCTTCAAACAATTCTGCAACACGTGGCAGACCACCAGTAATGTCACCGGACTTGGCGCTGGCCAGCGGAATACGTGCCAACACATCGCCGGCTTTCACCGATTGCCCAGGCTCAACAGACAAAATCGCGTCCATTGCCAGCAGGTAGCGCGCATCGCCACCACGCTGAACAGGGATCGGCTTGCCTTTTTTGTCTTTGACAACCACGGCTGGCTTGAGATCCGCACCGCGCGGACTTGCACGCCAATCAACAATCACGCGGTTGGTTGTGCCTTTGACTTCATCGGTCTGCTCACGCACAGAGGCGCCTTCTATGAGATCCTCAAAGTCCACCTTACCATCGACCTCTGTCATGATTGGGCGGGTGTAGGGATCCCACTGTGCGAGCTTCGTGCCGCGCTTGACTTCATCGCCGTCGTCAACAAATACCCGCGAACCATACGGCACCTTAGTTGAGGCTAACTCTTTGCCAGACTGGTCCGAAATAACCACCGACATCGTGCGTGTCATAGCAATAACGCGGCCCTGACTGTCTTTGACTGTCGCCTTATCTTTGAGACTGACCGTGCCGTTAAACTTCGATTCAATGAACGAGGAATCGACAAGGTTGGCCGCACCACCAATGTGGAACGTGCGCATTGTCAACTGCGTGCCTGGTTCACCGATCGACTGGGCCGCAATCACACCAACCGCCTCACCGATGTTTACCGGTGTGCCACGCGCCAAGTCGCGACCATAGCATTTGCAGCAAACGCCAACCTCTGTTTCACACGTGAGCACAGAGCGAATGCGAATTTCCTGCACCTCTGCATTCTCAATAGCTTCAGCATGGCGCTCTTCAATCAACTCACCGCGCTTAACCAGAACATTTGCATTCTTGCCTTTGGTGCCCGGCTCAATGATGTCTTCCGCAGCAGTTCGGCCGAGCGCGCGATCGCCGAGCGATACAATTACCTGACCAGAATCAACAACAGGCTGGATGCTAATGCCGGCATCTGTGCCGCAGTCTTCAACCGTAATGATGCTGTCTTGTGCAACGTCCACCAGACGGCGCGTAAGATACCCAGAGTTCGCAGTTTTAAGCGCAGTATCAGCCAGGCCCTTACGCGCACCATGGGTGGAGTTAAAGTATTCAAGAACCGATAGGCCTTCCTTAAAGTTGGAAATAATCGGCGTCTCAATAATTTCACCTGATGGTTTGGTCATCAGACCGCGCATACCAGCAAGCTGCTTCATCTGCGCGGGCGAACCACGCGCACCAGAATGGCTCATCATATAGATGGAATTGACCTGAGTGATGCCGGTAGCCGGATCCTTCTCTAGGGCCGAGATGCGATCCATCATTTCTTTAGCGATCTGATCCGTGCACTTCGACCAGACGTCGACGACCTTGTTGTACTTCTCAAGCTGCGTGATTAGTCCGTCGTTATACTGCTGCTCAAATTCGCGAACCATCTCCGAGGTTTTATCGACGATATTGAACTTGGTCGATGGAATGCGCATGTCGTCTTTGCCGAACGAAATGCCGGCCTTGAACGCATGGTGGAAACCAAGCGCCATAATGCGATCACAGAAAATCACCGTGTCTTTCTGACCGCAGGTCCGGTAGACAGAATCGATCAAACCAGAGATGGCCTTCTTGGTCAGCAACTGGTTGACCAAATCAAGCGTTACGCCCGGCTTCTTCGGCAGCACTTCTGCCAAGATCATGCGACCCGGCGTTGTGTCGAATACGCCTGTCTGCGCTTCGCCCTCATCGTCGATGTAGTCAAAGCGTGCTTTGACTTTGGCATGCAGAGATACGGCTCCCGCATCAAGCGCATGACGCACCTCGGCAACAGATCCAAACACGGCTCCCTCACCCGGTTCACCATCGCTGATCAGTGACAAATAGTAGAGCCCGAGGATGATATCTTGCGAGGGCACAATGATCGGCTGACCGTTGGCTGGATGCAAAATGTTGTTGGTTGACATCATCAAGACGCGAGCTTCAAGCTGAGCTTCAAGCGACAGCGGCACGTGGACCGCCATCTGGTCGCCGTCAAAGTCAGCGTTAAAGGCGGCGCAGACCAACGGATGCAACTGAATGGCTTTGCCTTCAATCAAAACCGGTTCAAAGGCCTGAATGCCAAGTCGGTGCAATGTTGGGGCACGGTTCAGCAGCACGGGATGCTCACGGATCACTTCATCCAGCACGTCCCACACTTCAGGGCGTTCTTTTTCAACCAGCTTCTTCGCCTGTTTGACGGTCGCCGCCTGACCAAGCGCCTGCAGGCGCGCATAGATAAATGGCTTGAATAGTTCCAAAGCCATTTTCTTAGGCAGGCCACACTGATGTAATTTGAGTTCCGGCCCGACAACGATCACCGAGCGACCGGAATAATCAACGCGCTTACCAAGCAGGTTCTGTCGGAAACGGCCCTGCTTACCTTTTAGCATGTCAGCAAGTGATTTCAGCGGACGCTTGTTGGCACCGGTGATCACACGACCACGCCGACCATTGTCAAACAGCGCATCAACAGATTCCTGCAGCATGCGTTTTTCGTTGCGGATGATGATGTCGGGTGCGCGTAGCTCCATCAATCGCTTTAAGCGATTGTTGCGGTTGATGACGCGACGATAGAGATCGTTGAGATCGGACGTCGCAAAGCGACCGCCATCCAGCGGCACCAAAGGGCGCAACTCAGGTGGGATCACAGGCACAACCGTCAGGATCATCCATTCCGGTCGATTGCCGGACTCGATAAATGACTCGATGACCTTAAGCCGTTTGCCAAGCTTCTTCGGCTTAAGCTCTGTTGTGGCTTCTGCAATTTCCTGTCTCAGATCTTCGCGAATCTTATGTAGGTCCAATGCCACGAGCAATTCGCGGATAGCTTCAGCACCGATGCCAGCGGTAAAGCTATCTGGGCCGTATTCATCAAGCGCCTGGTTGTATTCTTCTTCCGTTAGCAGCTGCTTTTCGGTGAACGGCGAAATGCCGGGTTCTACGACAATATAGTTTTCAAAATACAAGACGCGTTCGAGATCTTTCAGCGTCATGTCCAGCAACAAGCCGATGCGAGATGGCAGCGACTTGAGGAACCAGATGTGTGCAACGGGAGCGGCAAGCTCAATATGGCCCATGCGCTCGCGGCGCACCTTGGCAAGCGTCACCTCGACACCGCACTTTTCGCAGATCAGGCCCTTATACTTCATGCGTTTGTATTTGCCGCACAAGCATTCGTAGTCTTTGATCGGACCGAAGATGCGAGCGCAGAACAAACCATCACGCTCAGGCTTGAATGTCCTGTAGTTGATGGTCTCAGGCTTCTTAATCTCGCCGAACGACCACGACAAGATGTCGTCAGGGCTCGCAATCGAGATCCTGATTTGATCAAACGTCGGCAGCGGTGCCTGGGTCTTAAACAGGTTTGTGATCTCGTTCATTCGCTATCTCCGGCGAGATGCGCCACTAGTAGTGCGCACCCGTTGGCTTAAATGGTCGCCTCGGCTGCAACGCTAGAGGCTTTGTCTTGGTGTGGCCAAGCTGAGTGCTTGGCCTCAAAACGTTAGGTCCCTGCACCAGCGACACACCTGCCGCTCGTGCCAATTCGTCATTCGGCTGCAGCTGGTGGCAGCTCAGGCACTGGTTTTTCTGGTTCATCGCCCCCCGATGCTCCAGCATCTGCTTCCAGAGCTTCGACATCGGAATTCGTCAGTTCTACGTTGAGCCCAAGCGCCCGCATTTCTTTGACGAGAACGTTGAAGCTTTCAGGTACACCAGCCTCAAATGCGTCTTCACCACGAACAATGGCTTCGTAAACCTTGGTTCTGCCTGCGACGTCGTCCGACTTCACGGTCAGCATTTCCTGCAGCGTGTAGGCGGCACCGTAAGCCTCAAGGGCCCACACCTCCATCTCGCCGAAACGCTGACCACCAAACTGCGCTTTTCCGCCCAGCGGTTGCTGAGTAACAAGCGAATACGGCCCAATCGAACGGGCGTGGATTTTGTCGTCTACGAGATGGTGCAGCTTCAAAAGGTACTTGTAGCCGACCGTCACTTTGCGATCGAACGGCTCTCCCGTACGTCCATCGCACAGTTGCACCTGGCCGGAGGAGTCAAAGCCAGCCGCTTGAAGCAGATCAACAACATCTCCTTCATGCGCGCCATCAAACACAGGCGTTGCAATGGGTACACCGGTCTTGAGTTGTTCACCAAGCGCTTGAAGATCATCTTCTTTCAGCGTGTTGACCGCCATCTGCGAGCCATAGATCTTTTCGACCGCTGTTTTTAGCTCCTCAGATCTGCCCTCCGCCTTGTAGGACTCAAGCGCGTTGTCGATCACTCGGCCAAGGCCGCGACAGGCCCAGCCCATGTGCGTTTCCAGGATCTGGCCGACATTCATGCGCGACGGCACGCCCAGTGGATTGAGCACAACGTCAACAGGCGTACCATCATCGAGGAACGGCATGTCTTCTTTGGGCACGATCATCGACACAACACCTTTGTTGCCATGCCGACCCGCCATCTTGTCACCAGGCTGCAGCTTACGCTTCACGGCAACAAAGACTTTGACCATCTTCATCACGCCGGGCAGGAGTTCGTCGCCGCGCTGAAGCTTGTCGACTTTATCGACAAAGCGCCGCTCGAGCCCACGCTTGGCGTCTTCATATTGCTTTTGGATCGCTTCGATCTCAGCCTGCGATTTTTCATTTGCCAGACCAATTTCCCACCACTGGCTTCTGGGAATGTCATCGAGGATTGTCGCATCTAAGGTCGTGCCCTTGCGCGCCTCCTTTGGCCCCTTGGCAACCTCCTTACCCATCAGCACTTCACGCAAGCGCGCATACACGTTGCGATCAAGAATTTGCAGCTCATCGTCGCGGTCTTTCGCCAAACGTTCGATTTCTTCGCGCTCAATGGCCATGGCACGTTCGTCTTTGTCGACGCCGTGGCGGTTGAAGACGCGAACCTCAACAATGGTGCCAGCAACACCGGGCGGCAACCTAAGTGAAGTGTCACGGACGTCGGATGCCTTTTCGCCAAAGATCGCCCGCAAGAGCTTTTCTTCCGGCGTCATCGGGCTTTCACCCTTCGGCGTAATTTTTCCGACCAGAATGTCGCCTGGATGCACTTCGGCACCGATCGAAACGATGCCTGCCTCATCGAGGTTCTTCAAAGCCTCTTCAGACACGTTGGGAATATCGCGCGTGATTTCTTCTGGCCCCAGCTTGGTGTCGCGGGCCATCACTTCGAACTCTTCAATGTGAATGGATGTGAACACGTCGTCTGACACGACACGCTCAGACAGCAGGATGGAATCTTCGAAATTGTAGCCCATCCACGGCATGAAGGCGACGAGCACATTCTTGCCGAGTGCCAGGTCACCGAGATCCGTTGAAGGACCGTCAGCGACAATCTCGCCCGCGCTCACGCGATCACCCACGTTAACGAGCGGGCGCTGATTAATGCAGGTATTCTGGTTGGAGCGTTGGAATTTGCGCAACCGATAAATATCAACACCAGGCTTAGACGGATCTGTTTCTTCCGTTGCCCGAATGACGATGCGTGTGGCATCAACCTGATCGACAACACCTGTACGACGGGCAGCAATTGCAGCACCGGAATCGCGCGCCACAACTTCTTCCATGCCGGTGCCAACCAGCGGTGCCTCAGCACGAATGAGCGGCACGGCTTGGCGCTGCATGTTGGAGCCCATAAGCGCACGGTTGGCGTCATCGTTTTCAAGAAACGGAATCAACGCCGCAGCAACCGATACAAGCTGTTTCGGTGACACGTCGATAAATTCAACGCGGTCGCGCGGCACGAGCATCACATCGCCTTGGAAACGTACCGTAACCAAATCCTTGACAAGCGTGCCCTTCGCATCAAGTTCAGCGTTGGCCTGCGCCACGTGATGGCGCATCTCTTCCATTGCAGAAAGATAGACAACTTCATCAGTAACCCGGTTGTCTTTGACGCGGCGATAGGGGCTTTCGATAAAGCCATACTTGTTGACGCGCGCAAAGGTCGCCAGAGAATTGATCAGACCGATATTAGGGCCTTCCGGCGTTTCAATTGGACAGATGCGTCCATAGTGGGTTGGATGCACATCGCGCACTTCAAAACCTGCGCGTTCACGCGTGAGGCCGCCTGGCCCAAGTGCTGAGAGACGACGCTTATGAGTGATCTCAGACAAAGGATTGGTCTGATCCATAAACTGCGATAGCTGCGAAGAGCCGAAGAATTCACGCACGGCCGCCGCAGACGGCTTGGCGTTGATCAGGTCTTGCGGCATCACAGTGTCGATATCAACTGACGACATGCGCTCCTTGATCGCCCGCTCCATGCGCAGCAATCCAACGCGATATTGGTTTTCCATCAACTCGCCAACTGAGCGCACACGACGATTGCCAAGATGGTCGATATCGTCAATCTCACCGCGCCCATCGCGCAAATCAACAATTGTCTTGACGACTGCAATTATGTCTTCCTTGCGCAGCACGCGCATGGTGTCCGGGGCATCAAGCTCGAGACGCATATTCATCTTCACGCGGCCAACAGCTGAGAGATCATAGCGCTCTGGATCAAAGAACAAGCTTTCAAACAACGCCGTTGCTGCTTCAATGGTCGGCGGCTCACCGGGACGCATCACGCGGTAGACATCCATCAGCGCTTCTTGGCTGTTGGCATTCTTATCAACGGTCAGCGTGTTTCGGATAAATGAGCCGATATTGACATGGTCAATATCAAGGATTTGGAATTCCTTGATCTTCTGTTCTTTGATGTTGGCCAGCATTT
>JAHZKN010000216.1 GCA_022600335.1 Alphaproteobacteria bacterium | reverse complement strand
TTGGTCGACATCGAAGCCGTTGCGAAGATTGCTAAAGAAAACGCCATAAAAGTGATTGTCGACAATGTATTCGCAACGCCGATGCTGCAAAAGCCGCTGCAGCACGGTGCGGACGTTGTCGTCTATTCAGCAACCAAGCACATTGATGGCCAAGGCCGTTGTCTTGGAGGTGTTGTGCTCGCAGACAGCCAGTTCGTCAAAGACCATCTGCACGATTATATTCGTCAATCGGGACCGTCGATGAGTCCCTTTAACGCCTGGGTTATGCTCAAAGGTTTGGAGACGCTGCCTATTCGTGTGAAAGCGCAATGTGAGACGGCTGCAAAAATTGCAGACTACCTTTCTGGTAAGGCAGGTGTGCGCCGTGTCCTCTATTGCGGCCGACCGGACCATCCCCAGGCCGATTTGGTGCGCAAACAGATGAAGGGTGGCGGGCAGGTCATTGCTGTTGAAATCGATGGCGGCAAAGAAGAAGCCTTTCGATTCCAAAATGCTTTGCGCATCATTCGCATTTCTAACAATCTTGGCGATGCAAAGAGCCTGATCACGCACCCGGCCACGACAACGCACTTTAAACTGAAGCCAGCACAGCGTGCAGAGCTTGGCATTTCAGATGGGCTGGTGCGCCTCTCCATCGGGCTGGAGGCGGTTGAAGATCTTAAGGCTGATCTAGATGTAGCCCTTGCCGCCATCCGTGAAAGTTAGTCTATAACAGCGTTGCAATACTCTAGAAGGATTTGGGACCCAGCCATTGGATGATGAAACGCCATACGAAGCTTTGACCGAGGGTGTTCGCGTTCGCGTTATTCCGGAATACGAAGAAGATCAGTCGGAGCCCGACGAAGCCTATTATTTTTGGACCTATACAGTCGAGATTTCCAATGAACGTGAAGCGGCCGTGCAATTGCGCTCACGCGTTTGGAAAATCACTAACGCACACGGTCAAACTGAAGAGGTGCGCGGCCCCGGTGTTGTTGGACAGACACCGACAATCGAATCTGGTCAGTCCTTTAGCTACACTTCCGGGTGCCCCCTTTCGACCGCGTCGGGCATTATGGTTGGTAGCTATCAGATGGCGGACGAAAGCGGTACATTGTTTGACGTTGAGATCCCAGCGTTTTCGCTAGATAGCCCATTCGTGACAAAGAGCGTCAACTAGGCGGTGTCGTGCAAACAGTGCTGTGCGTCAACAATTGGTGGTGGTGAGGGGGGGCACGTATGCCAGGACCGGTCTTTTCCTCACCAGAGTTACTGTCACGCCTCGTCGCCTTTGATACGACCAGTCACAAAAGCAACATAGCGCTGGTTGGGTTTGTCGAAGACTATCTCACCCAACATGGTGTGTCTGCGACGCTTGTTAAAACGGCTGATGGACAGAAGGCGAGCCTGTTCGCGACGATCGGGCCACCGGACACTCCTGGCATTGCGTTGTCCGGCCATACCGATGTGGTTCCTGTCACTGGACAAGACTGGTTGAGCGATCCGTTTACGCAACGCCACGAAGGTGGTCGCTACTACGGTCGTGGTACGTGCGACATGAAAGGCTTCCTGGCTTCTGTGTTGGCGCTGGTTCCCAAGGCTGTGGAGCGCCAGCTGAAAACACCACTGCACATTGCATTCTCATACGATGAAGAAGTTGGCTGCACCGGCGTGCGCCCCATGCTGGCAGAACTTGGCCACCAACTCATCCGGCCGCGCGCTGCCATCATCGGCGAACCGACGTCGATGCGCGTCGTTGATGCACATAAAGGCCCAGTACGCTGGCAGGTCACCATTAAAGGTCGGGCGGCACATTCAAGTATGGCGCATTTGGGGGCCAATGCCATTCGTGCCGCAGGCGAGCTGATTGGTGAGTTGGCGCGGATTGAAGATGATCTAAAAAAAACCCACGCTAATGATCGGTTTGAGCCCGGCTATGCGACATTGCAAGTGACGGAAATTCGCGGCGGCAATGCCTCGAACATTGTGCCTGAAGCCTGCAGTTTTGAGTTTGATGTCCGTGCCACGCCCGGTCTGGATCCGCAGGCTATTGAGGATCGGCTGAAAACGTTTGCAGATCAGACGTGTTTGCCCGAGATGCGCCGGGTGGCCCCTGAGACTGAGATCACGGTCACGCAAGTCAACAGTGTGCCGGCCTTTGCTGCCGATCAAAGCGATGACATTATCCCGTTGGTGCTCAAGTTGGCGGAACAGAACGACACCTATGCGGTGTCGTACGCCACAGAGGCCGGTTTGTTCCAAGATGCCGGTGTCGTAAGTGTCGTTTGCGGACCAGGAGACATTGCCCAAGCCCACACCGCAAATGAGTGGTTGGCTGCCGACCAGCTTGAGGCCTGTGATGCTTTTCTCTTACGTCTCGCAGATTGGTGCGCGACCAATTAGGGCGCCCGCGCTGCGTTCAAACCGGACAGGCATCTAGTTACTTTTGCGCATCAACACCACATCTTTGACAGGTATTTCGCATGTCCAACCGGCGTGCACTGCAATGTAGTGAAACGTTTCACGGCGATAGAACACAACGTGGGTCGGATCCTTGCGGTAATGCCAGGTGGCAAACCGCCCATCATCCGTCTGGAAGCAGGTCATTAGACCAAGCCAGCCGCCGGGCTTAAGGAGTGCATTGAAGCGTTGAAACTCAGATGCTGGATCGTGGAAGTGTTCAACGGTTTCCGTGCAGGTGATCGCATCATAGGTTTGCGCCAGCGGGGCGCGACCGGGACTGAAAAACGGATCGTAGAGCGCTACATGATGACCGGCCTCTGTCAGCATGGCGGCAAGCGCTGGGCCCGGACCTGCACCATAATCAAGGACGGTCTGATTGGGTGGCAGCTTTTCCAACAGTGGCGTTACAAGCTTACTCAGGAAGGCGCGATAGCGCGGATCGTCTGGGTCATTCTCATGCAGGCGATAGTGGTCAAGTTCTTCAGCGTGCGAGGGGCGGTGCAGAGGATGTAGAAACCGTGCAGCGCATGCCTGACATGCGAAGTAGACGCGTTGCTCTACCGTCATCAAGTGCGCGGTGATTTTTGAGCGGCAAACCGGACAGGCTTCCGGCGCTGTGAGGCTTCGGTTGACCAAATCTAAGTCTGTGCCGGGTTGCGTCACGCCTGCTCACCGTCTGACGTGCTGCGAGCTTTCGTTGCCAAATACACCGTTTGCGTGACATCGCGCAGCTGTATTGGATTGTGGAACGTCACCGCTTCTGCAGTTGCCGCCGCAAAAGCGTCATCCAGACGTTGGGTAAAGCTGTCATCTGGTGGCAGATTGGACCATAAGCCAAAAACACCGCCGGGTTTTAGGTGTGTTGAAAGTTTCACCAACCCCTCTGGTGCGTAAAAGTCAGCACTTTCTGGTGCCAATAACAAATCGGGTGTGTGGTCGATGTCGACAAGGATGGCATCAAAGTGTCGGCCCGGAAGCTGTGTATCAAAGCCGACGCCCGATTGCGCGCTTACAAAGAAGTCGCCGCACACAAGTTTACAGCGCGCGTCTGCCGACAACGGTGGTGTCAAGGGCACAAGATTGCGCTGATGCCAATCGATCACCGGTTGCAATTTTTCAATTACCATTAGCGACGCTACGCGTGGGTCTTGCAAAACCGCTTGCGCTGTATAGCCGAGACCCAGTCCTCCGACGACGACATCGAGGCTATCTCCTGCACAACGTTTAAGTCCAAACTCAGCGAGCGCGATCTCTGAGGCCGTAAACAAGCTCGACATCAAAAATTCATCGCCTAACTTCACTTCAAAGACATCAATGTCTTGGTGAAGATCCCGCCGCCGGCGCAAGCTGATCGCACCAATGTCGGTTACCTGGTAATCGAGTTCTTCGAACAGCACGGACATCGTGATTGGCAACTCCAAGGATGCAACAGTGTATGGACT
>JAHZKN010000215.1 GCA_022600335.1 Alphaproteobacteria bacterium | reverse complement strand
AGCAACGGTTGCACCGGCCAGCTGCGTGCTTTCAATCAAAATTCCGCCTGCCTTGGCCCGACCAAAAAGCAGATCATTTGGCCACTTCAATTTGAGATTCGCGGTGCCTGCCCCCTGACCCACCTGAACCACCGCCTCGAGCACAGCAACGCCGGCAACCAGTGACAACTGATGGAGGGATCGAACGGGAGCATCTGGTGCAAACAACAAACTTGCCGCTAGGTTGCCTGCGTCTGAATGCCAGCGGCGGCCATTCCTACCGCGCCCCGCAGTTTGCATATCGGCATGAATCCAAACTGGACCACGCTCTCCCTCTCCGGCTAAGCGAAGGGCTTCCGCATTTGTCGACTCGAGTTGATCGTAGACAATCGCGCGCCCAATGAAAGACTGGTCGAACTTGGACATTGGGACATCCGTAGAGATCACGGTGCGAAGCGCAAAGAGCGCACGGCAGCCGATGCTGCATTGATTAGAGGTGACGGTAACACGACGTAGGCCAGAACAAGTATACACGACGCCCACATGACGAAGCGCACAAACGTATCTGCAGGCTGGAACGGTTCTCCTGCCGGATCAAAAAACATTACTTTGATGAGTCGCAAATAGTAGAAGGCTGCAATGACACTAGCGACCACGCCAATGACTGCGAGTGGATAAAGTCCAGCTTTAACCGCCGCCGCAAAGACATAGAACTTGGCAAAGAACCCAGCCAGCGGCGGAATGCCAGCCATTGAAAACAACAACATGGCAAAGATAAACGCCATCGAAAGGTTGGTCTCTGAAAGACCTGCCAATTGATCAATCGATTCGATCATGCCGTCTTTGCTGCGCATCGCTAAGATGCAGGCAAAGGCGCCAAGTGTCATCACCATGTAAATGGCCATGTAAATTAAAACGGCTTCGATACCAGCGTTGCTCCCTGAAGCCAGACCGACAAGTGCAAAGCCGATGTGGCCAATGGATGAATAGGCCATCAGTCGTTTAATATTAGTCTGACCAATGGCCGCGAACGCACCAATGCCCATCGACATAATCGATAAGAAGACAATGATTTGCTGCCAGTCCGAAATGTTGCCTGGAAATGCGGAAATCAGCACGCGCACCAGCACGGCCATGGCTGCAACCTTAGGAGCGGCGGCAAAAAAGGCGGTGATTGGTGTTGGCGCGCCCTCATAAACATCGGGTGTCCACATGTGGAAAGGCACTGCAGAAATTTTAAACGCCAACCCGACCAGCAGGAACACAAGACCGACAATCAGGCCAATGTTAGCCCCTGCGCCGCCACCGCTTGCTGCGGCTGCAATTTTATGAAACTCCGTGGTGCCAGAAAATCCGTAGATGAGCGACATACCATAAAGCAACATCCCGGATGACAGCGCACCTAAGACAAAGTATTTCAGACCCGCTTCGCTCGAGCGTAGGTCATTGCGGCGAACTGCTGCCAGCACGTACAGAGCCAAACTCTGCAACTCGAGACCAACATAAAGCGTGATGAGATCGTTGGCAGAGATCATCACCATCATTCCGACAACGGAAAGCAACATCAGAACCGGAATCTCAAACCACATCATGCGCAGGCGGGCGAAGTAGTCGAGTGACAGCAACAGCGCGATCGCAGTTCCAAACAGCACCAAGAGTTTCATAAACTGCGAAAAGCGATCACTGATAAACGCATCCTGGAATAGAAATGATGAACTTGCAGGTTGCAGCACCAAGAACGTGCCTGCAAGTGCCAGAAGTGCGATGGCCAACCAGCAGACATCTCGACCCAGGTGATCGGTAGCGGTACGAAACGCGCCAAACATCAGCAACACCATCGCACCCACAGAGAGTGTAATCTCCGGCAGAATGGGCGCGTAGCTTTGTGGCCCTTCAAACATGATGTCGATCTTTCCTGTTCGGTCAGGGACCAATCAACGCCGAAGCGCCGATGGCCAATTGATAATTTTCGACGAGTTTTGTCACAGCACGCGCGGTGACGTCCAAGACCGGTGCCGGATAAATACCAAAGAAGATCACCAATACGACCAGCGGCACGAGCACAAAAATTTCCCGCAGGTTGAGATCTTTGATTTTTGCCAGCGCCGGTTTCTCCAGTGCTCCGAAAATCACACGTCGATAGAGCCACAGCGCATAGGCAGCTGATAAAACGACGCCGGTCGTCGCCAATGCCGCTACACCGGTGTTAACGCTGAAGGCGGCAAGCAGTGTCAGAAACTCACCAACAAACCCTGATGTGCCGGGAAGCCCGACGTTGGCCATGGTGAACACCATGAAGCAGGCGGCGTAAATTGGCATACGATCCGCCAAACCGCCGAAGGCTGCAATTTCGCGGGTGTGCATGCGGTCATAGATGACGCCAACACACAAGAACAGCGCTGCCGACACCAACCCATGCGACAACATTTGGAAGATGGCGCCATCAATGCCTTGCGGCGTTGCTGTAAAAATTCCCAACGTCACAAACCCCATATGCGCCACAGACGAATAAGCAATGAGTTTTTTAATGTCCGTTTGCGCCAGCGCCACGAGGGACGTGTAGATAATGGCAACGACCGACAATCCAAACACCAAGGGTGCAAACGTCTCTGAGGCCAAAGGGAACATCGGCAATGAAAAGCGTAGAAATCCGTAGCCGCCCATTTTCAAAAGAATACCAGCAAGAATAACCGAGCCTGCTGTTGGTGCTTCCACGTGTGCATCCGGCAGCCAGGTATGCACCGGCCACATCGGCATCTT
>JAHZKN010000214.1 GCA_022600335.1 Alphaproteobacteria bacterium | reverse complement strand
GCTTCCAACGCCTGCTGAAGCGCGGGCAAATCATCGTCTCTGTTACTAAAAATCCCTCGTGCGTTGTATGTGTCCATCAGTTTTTGTGCCCAGACTGAACGCGGCGCATCCCCTTGCACAATTGTTGCGCCAAATATGTGCGCTCCAGAGGCCATGAGCGGCAAAACGTGATCAAAAACGCGGGCTTTTTCAGTCATTTTTCCCGGCAAGCAATGCAGGAGATAGCACAGTCCAACAGACTCAAACGGGCCAAGCGCCGGCAGTGGCGATAGTACGTCTGCCTTGACTGTCTCTGGTGCAAGATCGGCAATGCGTTGCGCCGCCGTCGTGAGGGACGTGGCATTCAGATCTAGCAGGGTGATTTCTGGTTTTGCAACAGGCCACTGGGCATGGTGCAGATAGTATCCTGTGCCAACACCGACATCGAGATGACGTCGGGTGACGTTGCGATCATAAAGCGCCCGCAGCTTTGCTGTCGGACACCGCCACAGCCAATGGTTGGAAACCCCCAGCACCCATAGGTCATACAATTTGAGCACCAGCGGTGTATAGATTGCCTGCCCAGCCTGCGACGCCTGCATGTCTTTATCCGGCATTCCAGGCTCCTGTGTTAGACATCGTGCTCAAGTCTGTACCTGACAACCGTCAACATCATAGTAGAACCTGCGAACGGTGGACAGCGCACGTGTTGGTCTTCCCGCGCACAGCGAATTGGCCCATGCTTCAACCACAAACTTTAGCGCACCAACGTTTGAGCCAAAACCAAATTCACGTCACCGCAGCACAAAGAGGATTGATGACCGCCGAGCGCCCTTCAGGTTTCCCCTGGCCACCCGTTCTCCTGTTGGTGTGTGTTGCAGCAGCGTGGTTGTTGGCGCACCTACGGCCAATTGCATGGCCAGGCCTTGATGATGGGCCTGCTCGCTTTGTCGGCTTGGGATTTGGTGTCTTCGGCATAGGTCTGATGACCTGGGCCATACGCACCTTGCGCCATCACAATACGACCGTTCGTCCGGATCGCGGTAGTGATACGCTGGTAACGAGTGGGCCCTATCACTGGCTGCGCAATCCGATCTATTTGGCAGATGTGTTTTTGATGTTTGCCCTTGCCGAGATGACAAAAAATATCTGGTTCGCCATCCTGGCGCTGGTATTTTCTGGTCTTGTAACGTGGCTTGCAATTTTGCCAGAAGAAGCGCATCTCGAAGCACGTTTCGGTGATGCCTATCGGAATTACAAAGCAACAGCACGACGCTGGATCTGAGGCGCACATTTCCATGTCGATGGATTATGCAAAAAAAGAACAGGCTTTTTTGGACGCCCTTAAGCAAGACACCGGGCATGACCTTGGTGAATGGTTGATTTTGATCGGCGCGGAAGATCTTGAAGAACGCAATGACATTATTGATTGGTTGCGCCAACAGGGTTTCACGTTTTCGCGTGCGTCTTGGTTAGAACGCATCTACCACAACGGTGGCCAACCCATTTATGCCGATGAGCAGCATCGAAAGCAAAGCAAGCCGCGCCTTCCAAAATCAGCGTCAACGGCGTCTGATGTGCCAAAGCCGGACGCAAAATCTGATGCACTGCCGCCTGTGGATGGGACCCAATCCAACCCAACAGCCGCACCCACTCCAGAACGAAGCCAGTCTGCGAAGATGCGGCCAAATCTAAGAGTTGTGGCGTCACAACCGGCCCCTCAAGATCGCGAACGCCAGCATACTGCGAGAACACCTGATAGTGGGCAAACCACGAGCGACTTGGAGACAACATTAGCGCGGGCGAAGGGTCTACGTCCGCTGGCTCAACATCTCGTCAAAGCGTTGACGGATGCGATACCGCGTCTGCGAATTACACCACTGAAAACGGCGTTGCTACTTTCACGCGATGAGGCCTCATTCGCGATCATCACGATTGGGGGCAAGGACCTGCGGCTCGGTTTAGACTTGCACCCCGATTTACCAAAATCACCTTTTCAAGCCCCACAATTTGCGCCCAGCCACACTCGCATTTCTGAAAATATCACCCATATGATCATTCTGGACGACGTCCGCCAGATTGACGCCGACGTGATCGCGCAGGCCAAGACAGCTGCGGACCGCGTGTAAATCGCGGATGACGGGCGAAAAGCGCCGTTTGGCCGCGCTAGTATCACGGATTCGCCGGATTCTTCGGTGCTTGTCACCGGGTATGCCAGGAGGGCAACCATGACAGTCAGGACGATGAACGTGCTGAAGCCTGCGTGCGTAGCAGGCGCGGTTGCAGCTGCGGCCGCGCTGCTTGCTGTCCAGCCTCCGGCACATGCGCAAACGGCCCATCGTGATGGTATCCAGGATCTCCTGCGCCGCGTTGCAGCCACAGGCACTGAAACAGGTGTCGCAAGCCCAGAACAGCCCAAAGCATCGCCAGCAGCGCAAGACCCGCGCGCCGGGGACCCCGCCTACGAGCAAGCCCGACGTCTGATGTCGGCGGTCGACGCGATATTAAAGGAAACAGCAGCGCAGCGCACGGAAGCTCGAAAACTGCCGGGCAACGACGATTTTATCGTCACGCCACTGTGGACGGAAACTCGCGAAGACCGGGAAGACAAAATTCGAAATTTACTAGACTCAGCGCTTGGCATTGTGACCGACGTGCCGGTTGTTGAGGTGCAGAAAAAAATTGAAGGCTTACGACGTGACATTCGCCAGACGCAAGACAACATCGTCAGCCTCAAAGAAAAGCAGCTCACCGCACCCAAGGATTCTCTGCTGCCGGGAATGCTGACCGACACGGTCGCAAGTTTGCAGTCGGATATTGAGACGAGTGAAAAGCGTATTGCCGATGCAAACGAAGAGATTGCCACGTCAAAAGTCGAAATACACAAAGCACTGCAAACAGCCGGCATAAAACTAGAGAAAGATCAAGTTGACCTATTGCTCGACAGTGTGCTGTCAGGAGATCTCGTGCGGCTGGTTGCCACCTTTAATGCCGCCAAGTTAATCGATGCGCAGCTTGCAAAAATGATGTCTGCGGCGGGTGAAAACATTAATGCTTCGCGCAAATACTTTGCTATGCATGCCGCGCTTTTTGCCATGCTAGTGCATGCACAAAACTCAACAATCGAAAAGATTGATACGTTTTATCTGCCACGCCTTGAAGCGATTTTGAAAGACATCCGTAAGGCAAAAGAGCGTACGCGCCGATTGTTACGCGCAAATAATCGCCCAGATCAAAGGCGCGCCCTCAACGCCAATAAAGAAAGCCAAGCCCTGGCAGAACAGGCTGCAAAGGGATACAAACGCTACCTGCGCCAACAACGTGAGCAAATTGCTAATGCACGCCGGCGTGCAACGCATGACCTCAATATTGCAGACAATACATTTGAAACGGTCGAAGCCAGCTTTCAATTGCGCCAGATGATGCGCGACAGTGCCGCGTCCTTTGAAGCCATCCAGAAACTTGAAGCGCCAACGTTTGATCAGATATTCAAAAACGAAGAACTGCGTCGCGAATTTGAAAATTTGACCCGCAAGCTTGATGTG
>JAHZKN010000213.1 GCA_022600335.1 Alphaproteobacteria bacterium | reverse complement strand
GTCAGACGGCTTAGCGTGCCGACGTGGTCGGGTGCGAAAGGCTGTGGCTTCAGCGCTCGCGCTGCGGTTCGGGCTTCGTTGGGGCTCAACAGCTGTAAGCTTTCAGGCTTTGCTGAGAGCGTTGTTGGCACCAGAAGCAATGGTCTCTTTTGTGCTTCGGCCCGGTTGATAAAGCGCTCGATCATTGTCACGCGATCGGGCCAATGCGCAGCCGCCGCCCAGCTGTTGTCAACAACAATGGCGATCGGTCCGTCACCCTTCAGGGCTTGGTTTTTGCTTGGATCAAAAATGGGACCGGCAAGCGCCAAAATGACTAAGGCCGCAGCCGCGAGCCGTAACAGCAACAACCACCATGGT
Source organism: Alphaproteobacteria bacterium (assembly GCA_022600335.1). GTDB lineage: Bacteria > Pseudomonadota > Alphaproteobacteria > Rhizobiales > Hyphomicrobiaceae > JAHZKN01. The sequence continues at coordinate 10,823 of JAHZKN010000213.1, read as the reverse complement.
GTTTTGGCTGGAGTCTTTTCCCGGTTCTTGAGCTCGGTAAGAATGCGTGTTGGTGGGAATGATATTTGTCGTGGACGCGGCGGCACAGTTTTGAGCAGCCAGTAAATCAGGGGCAAGCTGGCAAGTGCTGCCAACAGCCATGGATTAAGAAAGGAAAGGGCTGCGAGGCTCACGATGTCCCCCGCGGTAGCGCTTGATTTTGTCCTGCCGTGGCAAACGTGCTGGCGGAAGTACTTTGGGGCGTGTTGGTTGTGTTGCCTTCAAGGTGCGCAATGAGCTGCAGCAACAATTCTGCGGCCGGCCGGTCTGTATGATGCACCGTCATCGACCAGCCAAGCCGGGTCAGGAATGACGACAGTTCAGCACGGTGTTGCTGCAGTTTCTGCTGGTAGGCTTCGCGGAGACTTTCCACGCGGTCGCCGATCCATCGCTCACCACCTTCAACAGCGAGAAATTCGGCGCGTCCCTGATACGGCAAGGTCTCCTCGGCTGGATCGAGCACCTGCACCACATGTCCGGTAACGCCAACACTGGCAATGCTGCCGAGACGCTCCATTATTTGCTCAAGGGGATCCAGAAAATCACTGAACAAAAGCACAGACGAGAAGCGTCCCGCGATGGCCTCTGGTGGTGCCCCGTCGGCGAGTACAGGACTTGCTAAGTTGACCGCAATTGCTTCGGCGAGGCGGCTTGCCGCCTGCCGGCTTGCCATCGGCCGCGTTAGGCCCATCAGGCCGACGCGCTCTCCGCTGCGCACCAGTAAGTCGGCACTAGCCATTGCTAGAAGCAGAGCGCGGTCTCGCTTTGTTGTTTGCGACAGATGGCTCTTAAACCCCATCGATGGCGAAAGATCCGGCCACAGCCACATTGTGTGGGCGGCTTCCCATTCGCGTTCGCGTACATAGAGATGATCGGAGCTCGCTGAGCGGCGCCAATCTATCATCTGAATGGAGTCGGTAGCTTGGAGTTGCCGGAATTGCCAGAACGTTTCGCCAGGTCCCGCGCGGCGACGGCCATGAATGCCATGCGCAACGGTTTGCGCGATACGCTGCGCATCAAGCAACAAATCGGGCAGGCGCTCGGCGACTTCGCGCGCGTCGTGCTCGATATCAGCCAACACACCAGTGTTCACCGGCGTGCCGTGCGACGTGGTGCTCACGGGGCTGCGTGTCATAAAAGAATTTACTCCAGCTGCGCAGCAAGCTCGTGAATGATTTGACTGAGATCATGACCCTCGGCGCGGGCGGAGAAAGACAGCGCCATGCGATGTTTGAGGATCGGCTCCGCCAGTGCAATGACATCCTCAACAGACGGTGCAAGACGGCCATCGATGAGCGCTTTGGCGCGCACCGCAAGAGAGAACGCCTGGCTGGCGCGCGGGCCGGGACCCCAAGCGACCAGCCGATCCGTGTCTTCACTGGCACCGGTGCCGGGGCGCGCCGATCGCACCAACGTCAAAATTGCATCGATCACTTTGTCTGAGACCGGCATTTTGCGCACCAATTTTTGCGTCGCAATCAAGTCTTCGGCGCCAAGCACGGTCGCCACCGCCTGTGAGCCAGTGCCGGTTGTGGCATGCAGCATTTGCCGTTCGGAATCTTGATCTGGATAGCCGACATCAATCTGCAAAAGGAACCGGTCAAGTTGCGCTTCCGGCAACGGGTATGTGCCTTCCTGCTCAAGCGGGTTTTGTGTTGCTAAGACGTGAAACGGACTTGAGACATCATGGCGCTGTCCGGCAACCGTGACATGATGCTCTTGCATGGCTTGCAAGAGGGCCGATTGCGTTTTCGGGCTGGCGCGATTGATTTCGTCGGCCATCAACAGCTGCGTAAAGATCGGGCCCTTGATAAAGCGAAACGATCGGCGCTCGCCGGGGGTGTCTTCTAACACCTCGGCACCAATAATATCCGACGGCATCAAGTCTGGCGTGAACTGAATGCGCTTTGCATCAAGACCCAGAACCGTGCCCAGAGTTTCGACCAGCAACGTTTTGGCAAGACCGGGAACACCGATCAGCAATGCATGCCCGCCAGAAAGAATAGTGATCAAGGTTCTTTCAATCACTGTGTCCTGACCAAAGATGACGGTCGCCGCAGCTTTGTGCGCCTTTTGAATGCGCTCAGCAGCGGCTTCAAGCTGCGGCACAATTGTATCTGGAGATTCTGTCACGGAATTCATAAGACGGTGGTGCCCTTGGCTGGATTTGTCACGGCGACTTTAGGCCGAGTGTGTGATGCAATTTCGCCTCCACCTGTCGTCTGTGAGGTGGGCTGCAGGGTCAAGTTAACACTCTGTAAGAGTGCTGCTGATCACGGCGATAAAGGTTCGAAAGGAGTTGTAGCTGATGGCAACCACTCAGGCGAGCCGTATCCAGGGTCTTGGTGAGCTTATTCGCCAAGCCTCCGTGCGGGGCAGTGCTCCTGTCGAGCAATGGGATCCCCCATATTGTGGCGATATTGGGCTCAAAATCGATGCGCGGGGTGCTTGGAGCTACCGCGATAGCCCCATTTCACGCATGCCTTTGGTGCAGCTGTTTGCCCGCGTGTTGCGGTGCGAAAAAGACGGTAAGCATTATCTCGTAACACCAGTGGAAAAGGTAGACATTGCGGTGGTGGACGCACCGTTTCTGGCCGTTGAGATGCAGGTTGACGGATCAGGGCCAGAGCAGACACTGACCTTCCGCACCAATACCGATGACATTGTGCGCTGCGAGTCAGACCATCCGTTGCTTTTCCGTGAGCAAGTCGAAAGTGGTGGACTCAAGCCCTATGTGCGTGTGCGCGGCAGACTTTATGCGCGCCTCACGCGCCCGCTCTATTTTGATTTAATTGAACTTGCGGTTGCGACGTCGCAAGACGAAGATGCTGAGTACTTTGTCGTCAGTGGTGGGAGTAAGTTTCCGATTGTGCCGGCGACATCAGACGAGATGTATAATTTCGACGTTTAGGTATGCTGGCTGCGGTCACTCGACCTCGCGCGCCTCACAGACGATTCATGATGCTGCAGAACTTTCTGACCGGAGCATCATCGTGAACCAACGTTGTCGGAACACTAAAGTGACCGCGCCACCAAATAAATCGATTGGCGTCTGGGACTCCCCAACGGTCGAGTAGGTCTTTGCCGCTGGCAAAAGGTGTCACGCGATCGCGACTGCCAAGAACGGAAACGATATTGGTTGCTGGTACGGCCGGATAAGGTCCGGGGTCAAGAAGGCTAAGGTACTGAGCGGCAGTGTCAGCGTCCCACCCCATGGCTTGGGCTTTTTCTGGATCGCCCCAAAGACGTGTCAGATCGCCATCGATAATCGTTTCTAACAAATTTGCGGAATGGGTGATCAGGAAGAGCCCGTCCGGTCTGAGACGACCTGGCCACGCCTTACTTTGTTCGCCGGCACATTGTGCGGTTAGCGCGCCAAGACTTGTGCCGCCAAAGGCCAACGGACCGTTTGAAGTTTTTCGCGCCCAGTCGGCAAGAACGGCCCATTCCTGGATAGCGGCAGAAAATGCTTCGATGGCAGCGGAAGGAAACACTTCGATAATCCGCTCACCACCGTAATATCCATGTGGTGTGCGATAGCCGTGCCAGGGTGCTTCGGGGCGGATCACGCGGATGCCACCGGCGACCAATGTCGCCACTTCATCAAGCAGGCCTTTCCAGTGTTCGGTTTCCACGCAGACACCGTGTCCAAAAATCAATGTCGGCGGATTGGGGACTCCGACAGGTGTGAAAACGTGCGCGGTGGCGGTGTCGTTCATTGTCTTAGAAGGAGATGGGAAGCGTAACCACTGCTCCGTCACATCCGGTCGCAGAATCGCGTGTGACACCTCAACCCGTGGCATTGGTTGCGGCACGCCCGCCAATGGTTCTTTGTTTGCAATGAGATGGCCGAAACGCTCAGCTGCGACCTCACGTGTCTCCACGCGTTGCTTGGCAAGAGGTGTGTTACTTGTACGTAGAAATCGAAAATGGCGGCGAGCTGCGTAAAAGATGTGACGACGGCTGCGTCTGGCACGTTCCGCCAGGCGGAGCTCATAGTTGTTGATTTCAGACTCTGAAAACAGCGTCCTTTCCCAATGCACATCTGTGGCTTCTGCCGTGAGGCGCGCTTCATCCACAAGAACCAAAGCGTCTTCAATACGCACGCGATCAACTTTGGGATCTGTGATCGGTGCAGCCTCTAGGAAGGCCTGGACGTCGCCATTCGCTGCGTTGGCGGCTGCCCACAGGCGGGACAGCGGGAACATCCAGCGCTTTAATGCGTAAAGTGCAATTGGATCAAACCATGGCCCGGTCGCTGTGCGCAAAGAAAGCCTGGTCGTCCAATCCGACAGTGTTGTGCGATGGTGGGGCTGGATGTCTGGTTCTATATCTGGTGTCATTCAAGCCTGAACATTCGACAGGGGTTGTCTGAAATGTATTTCGCGCGCCATCTTTATAGGGATCAGCGCTGGCGGCGTTGGTGCCAGTTGTTTATCATGCGATTGGACAGCAAGGTGTTAATTGTAGCTGTTTCAGCCAGGCGTTGGATATTTGGGTATGGAATCAACGGTTACAATACCGGTTTGGAGTCTCATCCTCATATTGGCGTTAGCTGCACTTGCGGTTCTTGATCGGCTGTTGATACCAAGTGTGCGCTGGGCACTAAGACGACGGGCCAATCGGGCAATCGATGAGCTGAACACACGCCTTAGATTGCGCATTCAACCCTTCAAGTTGACCAAGCGACAGGTGCTTATCGATCAGGTGTTGTTCGACCCTGCGGTGATCACTGCCGTTGAGACCTTTGCGCTTGAAAACAACGTTCCGCGCGAAGTTGCGATGGACAAGGCCAAACGTTACGCACGTGAGATTGTGCCGTCGTTCAGCGCCTATGCCTATTTCCATATTGGAACACGTCTGGCGCGCAGCGTTTCAGAGCTTCTGTATCGCGTGCGTATTGGTGTGGCGAACGAAGAAGCGATTGAAAATATATCGCCTCAGTCGTCCGTAGTTTTTGTGATCAACCACCGATCAAACATGGACTACGTCTTAGTGACCTATGTTGCGGCTCAATCTTCAGCATTGAGTTATGCCGTGGGCGAGTGGGCGCAGATTTTTCTGTTGCGGAGCCTTATTCGCTCGATGGGGGCCTATTTTGTACGAAGAGACTCGCACAATACCCTGTATCGCAAAATATTGGCGCGCTACGTAGAGATGGCGACGCGTGCTGGTGTGGTGCAGGCTGTTTTCCCTGAGGGTGGATTGTCGCGCGATGGCAATCTTAGAAAGCCGAAGCTTGGCTTATTAAGTTATATGATAAAGGGCTTCGATCCGCAGTCGGGACGCGATGTTGTTTTTATTCCGGTTGGCGTCAATTATGACCGGGTTCTAGAAGATCGCGTACTGACAGAAGGCGGTGCAAAAAACACTGGTGGACCGCCGCGATTTAAGTTTAGCCCTCTCGTTGTCCTTGGTTTTTTGTTCAAGAATTTGTGGTTGCGTTTGACACGGCGTTGGCATCGGTTTGGCTACGCGTGTGTCAGTTTTGGAGCGCCCATCTCCTTATCGCACTACCTCAGTCGAGTTGGTGTTGATCTGCGTACACTGTCCGAGGATGCTCGTGCGGAAGAAATTGAGAAGCTGGGAGAGCAGCTGATGCAGGCGGTTGGCGATGTCATACCTGTGTTGCCGGTGTCATTAGTTGCAACTGTTCTGCTTGAAGCGATGCGCCCGCTCACATTGTTTGAGGTTAAAGGCGAGGTCTTTCGTATGATGTCCGAGCTTGAGGGAAAGGGTGCGTACGTGCACGTCCCGCGAGCGGACCGCGACTATGCCATCGATGTTGGCTTGCGCATGCTCGCGCTTCGGCATCTGATTGTCGTTGCCAATGAGCGCTATCAGATCAACCCAAAAGAAAAACTGTTGCTTCAGTACTACGCCAACGCGATCGGTCATTTGCACGACCAGGACGCTGTCGCTGCTGCCTAGCGCCACTTTTTTTGCCCGTTTGCACCTCCCCTCGCGAGAGTCGACACGCCAGAAGCAGTGAAATTGCATCAAATTTGAGCGGACATTAGGCCGTTGTTAACGCCTCACATGGCTCAATGGGACATGTCCTATTGGGGCAGGTTTGCGTTTGTGAAAGGCGTTCGTAATGTTTGGTCTGCGTTTTGGTCGCAAGGGACCAAGGCTTGAGTGTTGTGCGTGTTCGGCTCACTGTCCAACACCGTGTCGTAAATCTGAGGCTCAGAGCCCAGAACGTCCCAGCAATCGGCGTTTCCTTCAGCTCGCTATTGCGATTCTGATCGCCCCAATCATCGCACTTTCCGGCGGTGGCTGTGCACAAAAACAATCTCCGCACGTGACCATGATCAAACCGCACGGGCACGCCCCAGGTGCGCGGCATGATTTTTCTAGGGCTTATGCCAACGTCGATTTGGAAGATGATGGCTTTGAAGCCCAGCAACCGCCATTGCTCAAGCGTGCTCCTGAAACGGATGATCCCAATCAGCCATTCAGTCCCAACTATGGGCGCGTTGCTGGGTGGGATCAGACGTCAGACACGTATGGCTCGTACGACGCGGCAGACGATAAAACGCGCGCCGTGACATCGATCCAACATTCCATGTTGCGTTAAAACACTTATCCGAAACACGAATGGCAATGTCGGCGTGTCGGGTCAAACGATCATTTGTAGCGCGTAACGCCTAAGCAGTACGGTGTTTTAGTGCTCTATGCTGCATATCTCAAAGTGATCATAAGATTGTGATGCGCCCGCTTAAAGTGGTCCGCGTGTCGACAATACAGCTTAGATATGCAACGACTTGAATACGGCCTTGAGACACACGGCGGTTCTGAAAGCACCAGGAGTGTCCGGTCTTTGGTCAACAGCACGCCGGGAAAACGTAAAACACGTGCTGTGATGGTGAGGAGGACCAAGCCATGTTCAAAGCAGGATTTGCGGCGGCCACGTTGATGGCGGTCGCGTTCAGCGTGCCTGCAGGCACCACGTCGGCAGAAGCATTGCCGCTTGTGAAGCCTGCGGTGCAAGACGCAAACGTCAAACACGAAGTCGGTCGTTGGCGGCGTGGATTTAGAGGGTTCCGAGGTCGTGGTTTTCGCGGGTTCCGACGCCACCGATTCAGAGGTTTTCGCGGCCGGCGATTTGGTGGATTACGTCTCGGCTATCGCCGTGGGTTTCGTCGTCGTCACCGACTACGCTACTACTACGGAGCACCGTACGTTTCTTATGGCTACTATCGCCGTGGTGGCTGTCGGCATCTGAAGCGTCGGGCCAAGTACACCGGAAACCCTTATTACTGGGAAATGTACAAGCGCTGTAAGTTTGGCTACCGCTACTACTAGGTGTGGTGCAAACCTGCACGAACACGTTTGTACCAGTACTCGCCAATGCGTGCACGCGGGGTCGGCACATCTGCCGGCCCTGTTGTGTTTCTGGTATACGGGCGAAACTGCAGACACGTGTAACCGGACAATCGCATAGTTTAACACCATGCCCCCTCCAGATGACCCTGCCATTGCGCTAACAGCGGTTCACGTTCACCGTCTGGTTGATGTGCCAAATTATCAACAGCTTATCTCTGCAATTGAGGCGGTGTTCTTTGCATCAAGCCATACGCAAACCTTTTCCAGTGATGGTGAGCGGGATGCGTTTCGCAGTCGCTGGTTAGGTCGCTTCTTAGAACATGATTTGGAATCGACGTACGTAGCACTGCTCGGCGGACCCGATAACGGATCTGCGCGAGTTATCGGGTATCTTGTCGGTTGTCTCGATGATCCTGCAACGCTTTCGCGGTTCAACGATCTGGCCTATTTTCAGACATTTAGGGAACAGACGGCTCGTTTCCCAGCCCAGCTTCATGTCAACATCGATGCGCAAGCTCGGAATCATGGCATTGGCACTCGGCTCATCGGCGCGTTTGTTGAAGATGCTAAGAAGGCGGGGTGCAGCGGTGCGCATGTTGTGACCACGCGCGGCATGCAAAACGTCGCATTCTATCAGCGCAATGGGTTCGCCGAAGTCGCTGCAGCGCCGTGGAACGGCCGCGAGCTGCTGTTTCTCGGTCGCATCTTGTGAGCGGCTGTCGCGCCAATTCGGCGATGCGTTTGCCTATCGGCACAAAAGTGCACCGGATCCCAGTTGACCCCCGATTTAAGCCCGCCAATTCACGCATGCAGGGCCTGAAAATACTGTCGACAAGCAAAGGCGGGTGCCGCGCAGGTCTTGTGTTTGGCAGCATTTGCCAACAAGGTCCGCGCCATTATGGCGATCACTTTTATTCACACGGCGGACTGGCAGATCGGCAAAGCCTTTGGGCGCTTTGATCTGGGACTCGCTGAGCGGTTGCGGGATGCGCGCCTCAATGCCATCGACCAAATTTCAGGTCACGCAAGAAAGCAAAACGCAGCGCATATCTTGGTGGCAGGTGATGTTTGGGATCATGAGCTGCCGTCCGATCAACTCCTGAATTGGACGTTGGAACGGATGGCCGGGGCGTCAACGCTCACCTGGTGGCTGCTTCCTGGCAATCATGATCCGGCGCGGCCCAACGGCTTGTGGCAGCGTTTGGGGCCCGGCATTGCGTTGCCTCAAAATGTCAAACCGCTTCTTGCCCCGACGCCGACAGAAATCAGCGACAACGTGTTTGTGTTGCCAGCCCCTCTAATGAGCAAAGACCCAGGGCGTGACCTCACGCAGTGGATGACAGACGGTGCGACACCAGAGGGTGCGATCCGCATCGGATTGGCACACGGATCGACCGAAGGATTTGGCAGCGGGAGTGGACAAAACGCTGTGATTGATCCGCGCCGCGCGCAAAGTGCCAAACTTGATTACCTGGCGCTTGGGGATTGGCACGGCAAGAAACAGATCAATGAGCGAACTTGGTATGCAGGCACACCAGAGCCAGACCAGTTCCCGCGCAATGATCCGGGTTGGTGCTTAGCAGTGACGATTGATCGACAGGGTGCAACACCTAAAGTCACGCCGCTGCGCACAGCGACCTTTACATGGATCGCGGAGGATGTGGATGTCCGATCTGGTATGAGTTCTGACGACATTTTGCACGTCGCCCAATCATCGAACACAACAGCGCAGAAGACTCTGATCGAACTAACGCTGCGCGGTCGCATCCGTGTGCAAGACACAGCGAACTTACACTGTGCCGTGGCAAAAAAGCGCGACGCATTCGCTTACTTTGAGGTGCGCGAGGATGGCCTGCAAACTCTTATCGATACACGTGACCTTGATCGCTTAGATCATGCGGGCTCTTTGCGGGTTGCTGCAGACACCCTCAAAGCGCAAGCGGACGATGCCTCGCGTACGCCAGACCAACGTCAGGACGCGCACCAGGCCCTCACCCTCCTCTATACCTTGGCTCAATCAAATGGTGGATTCGGGGCATGAAGTTGCGCGCGGTGAGAGTGAGCGATGTCAAAGGATTTTCTGCACCAGGCAAGGCCGTTGAGGGCATCACTGATGGCCTCAATGTCATGGCGGCGGCAAACGAATTTGGTAAATCCAGCCTGTTTGAAGCGCTACGTGCCGCGCTATTTGAGACCTACTCCTACAAGAATGAGCGAACGAAAGCCTTGCGCCCCTATCAATCTGGTGGGGCGCCGATGGTCGAAGTGGACCTTGAAATGCCGTCGGGTCTGTTTCGTATTCGCAAGCGCTTTCTGTCACGCGCAAGTGCATCTGTCATCGACGTGCAGCGCGGACAGGCTGTGGCCGCAGCCGATGAAGTGCAGGACTGGATTGTCGAATTGCTTGGAGCAGCAAAACCTGACGACGGGCCAACCGGTCTTCTATGGGTGGAACAGGGTCAGTCGCTGAAGCAACCAAAGGCGGGCGGACATGCAGGCGAATTGTTAGCTGGTCTATTGGAGCGCGAAGTGAGCACCGTGACAGGAGGTGCCAAGCTGCGCGAGGTGTTGGAGGAAGCCAAGTGGCAATTAGCGCAGCTCCTGACGCCCAACACAAAAAAACCAACAGGCACATACAAAACCCTCCTGAAGGAACAGAACGACTTGACGGCAGAGGTTGCTCGCCTTGAGGCACGGCTCGACGACGTAGAACAGATGCGCCAAGATCTGAATAGCTTGGAACACACTTTAGCCGAGCTAGAGAATCCAAAGCGACAATCCGAGCTGCAACAAGAGCTGCAGCTTGCAAACGACAGGTATCAGGAGGCGCGGCACGTTTTGATCCGCGTTGAGGACCTTAAGAAACAAGCCGCCGTCACAGAACGCCGACTAGAAGAACAAACAGCTGCTCTAGAGCAACTGCAAACAGCGCAATCGCGGACCCGTCATCTGATGGAGCAAGCCAAAGAGCTTCGCGGCAAGCTGTCAGAATGCGAGTCCGTTTTAAAAGCCAAAACAAAGACGCGTGATGCAGCATTGGAAGCCGAGCAGGCGCAGCAAAACGTTTGTGAGACTGCGCGACGCGCATTTGAGACTGCTCAACAGGCGGCGCGTGCGATCACTGCACAAAAAGAATTTGAGTCAGCTAAAGCCAAGGTCACGACGGCTGAGGCAATTCATCAGGAATGGACCGCTGCAGCAAAAGAACGCGACCAGAACCCAATTAAATCTTCTGACGTGCAGAAGATAGAAGACCTGCAACGGGCTGCAGAGCTGGCTGATGCACGTATAAAGGACGGCCAAACCACCGTCTCGGTGACCTATGAAGACGACACCAGCCACCGCATTCGCATCGGAAAAAAGGTTGTTGAAGACCAGGAAGTGCACGTTGTTGATGGACGTTTGGAGCTATCTATTGAGAGTGTTGGCCAAGTTGTGATCGAAGCCGGTCGCGG
>JAHZKN010000212.1 GCA_022600335.1 Alphaproteobacteria bacterium | reverse complement strand
GGTTCTCGATTATTCGAGTTCAATGGATGGCAGCAAGTACCAAAGCATGCGCGATGGTGCAATCGACCTGATCAAGCTGCTGACAGACGACTTGACAAGTCCAAGTGTCAAAATTGGGCTCGTTCCGTTTGCTGAGGAAGTGTATCTGTCGCTCCCCGGTGAGCATGTGATCGGCGGTACGCTCGGGACGACATGGACCAACTGCACAAATGATCGAAAATGGCCGTTCACCAATTCTGACACAACCCCAACTGCTGACATTGAGAGCAAGTGGGGGCGGACCGATAGTAACGATACCATCGACCCAACGGAATATGATGACTGTGCGAATTATCCTGCGGCTTCTCTTGTTGTGAGGCCACTGACGGATGATCACTCGGGCACCGTGGCCCAGCTCGAAACGATGGTGCCCTATGAGGGAACAAATGTTGCACTCGGGCTCCAGTTCGGATGGCAAGTCCTTTCCGCAAATGCACCATTTACCGAGGGCGTCAGTGATGGCAGCAAGTCAAAGATCATTATTCTTCTAACTGATGGTCGACAGCATGCGGATGGTTGGGGTGCCGACAACAACCATACCGTCGACAATGCGATTTCAAATATAGATGCTGGGTGCCTTGCAATCAAAAGCAGCGGAATAACAATTGTCACTGTGGCTTATGAGTTGGACGACGACGATGGCAAGGCCCAACTTGAGACATGTGCGTCAACCGGTGAGTTTTACCTTGAAGGTGACGAGTCTTCAATCGCTGATCAATTCAGCGACGTTGGACATGCATTGCTCAACCGTCACCTGCACCTGACGATGTAAAGCGCAGCCCACCTGCGGTGAAATCACAGCACGGCAGTTGTTTCTGCCGAACGTCAGCGGCCGCAGCCACGTCATGCTAACCAGACGGCGTCCTGTAAGTTAATTATCCAAAAAGCTTCTGAGTTTGCGAGACCGGCTTGGGTGTTTCAGTTTGCGGAGCGCTTTGGCCTCAATCTGACGAATGCGTTCGCGGGTCACAGAGAACTGCTGGCCGACTTCTTCCAGCGTGTGATCGGTATTCATACCGATGCCGAAGCGCATGCGCAGGACGCGCTCTTCGCGCGGTGTAAGAGACGCCAACACACGTGTGGTTGTCTCACGCAAATTGGATTGGATGGCGGCATCAATCGGCAGCACCGCATTGGCGTCTTCAATAAAGTCACCAAGGTGGGAGTCTTCTTCATCACCAATGGGGGTTTCGAGTGAAATCGGTTCCTTGGCGATCTTTAAGACCTTGCGCACTTTTTCAAGCGGCATGGCAAGTTTTTCAGAGAGTTCCTCAGGCGTTGGCTCACGGCCAATCTCATGCAACATCTGGCGTGATGTGCGCACAATCTTATTGATCGTTTCGATCATGTGCACTGGGATACGGATGGTGCGTGCCTGGTCGGCAATGGAGCGGGTGATGGCTTGGCGAATCCACCAGGTGGCATAGGTCGAGAACTTATAACCACGCCGGTATTCAAATTTATCGACCGCCTTCATCAGACCGATGTTGCCTTCTTGGATCAGATCCAAGAATTGCAGGCCGCGGTTGGTGTACTTCTTGGCAATGGAAATCACCAGACGCAGGTTGGCTTCGACCATTTCCTTTTTGGCCTGGCGGGCTTCGCGCTCGCCTTTCTTCACCGCCTTCACAATGCGGCGGAATTCTGGAATCTCGAGACCGGTCCCGGTCGCCAATTCGTGAATTTCTTCGCGTAGATTTAGAATTTGCTCATTTTCAGAGGCAATGAACTTAGCCCACTTCTTATTCTTTTCTGACATGCGAGTTAGCCAGGTTTGGTCCAGCTCGTTGCCAAAGTATTCGTCGATGAATTCACTGCGCGGTACGCCGTAGCTATCTGCAAACCGCATCAAGCGACCTTCAAGACCAACGAGCCCCTTGTTGATGGCGTATAGCTGTTCAACGAGGCTTTCGATACGTGCATTGTTGAGCGATAGGCTTTTCACCGCGTTGATAATCTCGTCGCGGTGCTTATCGTGCGTCTTTTGCTGTTGGCGTGTGCCCTGTTCGCCGGCAACGTGCTGTTCCAGCATCTTGTCTTGGTGTCGGCGCAGCTTCTTATAGGTGGCTGCAATGTTGTCGAAGGTTTCTAATACGCCCGGTTTAAGTTCAGCTTCCATCGCCGCGAGCGACAATGCGTTTTCGTATTCATCGTCATCGTCATCTTGACTGTCGCCTTCAGTTTCTGATTTCTCGCCGTCTTCACCTTCGCTGCTCGTGTCTTCTGATGCGTCCGCACTTTTTTGCTCGCCATCGGCGGGTTTAGCTTCACCAGTTGCGCCGGTTTCACCCTCCTGGCCTTCTGTCGCGGCGTCTGCAGGATTCGGTGCTGCTTTTGCCTCGGGGCCCTCATAGGTAGCCTCTAGGTCAATGATGTCGCGCAGCAGAATGCGCCCTTCGTTCAATTCATCGCGCCAAATGATGATGGCTTGGAATGTAAGCGGGCTTTCGCATAGTCCGGCGATCATGGCTTCACGGCCGGCTTCGATGCGCTTAGCGATGGCGATTTCGCCTTCGCGCGACAACAGTTCGACAGTGCCCATTTCGCGCAGGTACATGCGCACAGGGTCGTCGGTGCGTTCAGCTGGCTCGGCCTTGGTGCCGGTTTTTGCGACGGCGGTTTTTGATGATGTCAGCTCCTTGCTGCCCGAAGCTGCTTCACCGTCCTCATTGCTCTCTTCGAATTCGTCTTCGCTTTCGACAACCGTGATGCCCATCTCGGACAGTGTCGCCATAGTGTCTTCGATCTTTTCGGACGAGACTTCTTCTGATGGCATAACTTCGTTCAGTTCATCATACGTGACGTAACCGCGAGACTTGCCCGCCTTCAGCAGTTTTTTGACATCAGAGTCAGACAGATCCAGAAGCGGGCGGTCGCCTGCGTCACTGCTTGTGTCGACTTTTTTCTTCGCTGTTTTCGCCGTTGCCATGTTGATTGAACCGTCTCGCTGGTGTCTCAAAAAAAGTGTGATGTCGCGCGGTGTCAGAAGCGCTCGCCGCACCTTGGGTTAACTACAAGTCTTCGATGCCGCCCCTGTGTGCTTAAAAGCAAGGCGCAGGCCAGGTTTCGCTGCGTGCTCCATTGAGGCACTGCGCTATGGCTCTCGCTGTCGATAGGCTTTTGAAACATCAATGGGGCTCCTGGCGCTAAACCCGTGCTTAGTTCGTCTGTGGCCGTGTCCGTCAAAAAACGTTTCAACAACGAAAACGCTAGGCCGCATCCGACTGTTTGGTTCCTGTCTCACCGCTGGTTGGTACAGTTGGCTCAGGGTCCGCAGAATTCAGACGGTCCATCTGCTGCTTCAGTTCAAGGATCCGGTTGAAAGCGTCCTCACTTTCTTCCGCATGCCAAAGACGTTCAGCAGCTTCGAGCGCGTTGCGCAATCCGAGTTCCCTTTGATGCAGCTCGAGGGTGTGGCGCCAGCCAGCTTCCACCTCGTCGTGCCCGGTCTCGGGATCCGCAAACTTATCGCACCTGTGGGTGATCGATTTCTCAACCTGGTCAATAACCCGGTCGAGTCCCAATTTGCTCAATTGGGAGCGAATAGCGGGTCTGTCAAGAACTTTCTCGGCCGCTTGTGCAGAAAGCAAGCCATCACGTAACCGAGAAAGCGCAGTTGAGGTCAATTCCAGCGCCGAAATGGTCTCAGCATAGTCTTCAATCAGGTGCGGATGATTGACCATCGTTGCCAGGATCAGGGCTTCACGATGAGGCAAACTGGCTCCATCTCCGGCGACCAGTCCGCTTTTCAGAAGGCTAGCGCTGGCGCTAATGGGGCCGCCTGGTAGCTTGTTTTGTTCGTAACGTGATTGTGCGGGCCCACGGGTTTGGAAGGGCGTGCGCTGGCGTTGGCGGCCTGTGTCGGTGTTGCCCGCAGCCTGTTGGGAGGCCTGGCGCAAGGCTGTCCAAAGCCGGGACTTGAGTTCGCGTTGATAGTGGCCGCGAATGGTAGCGTCAGAGATTTGGCTCGAAGCGGCGATCAATTGGGTTTCGAGTTGGGCACGCCGTTCCGGCGTTGAAATATCTCCCAAGGTCCATGCACGATCAAACAAAACCTCAATCATCGGCCGAGCGCGGCTGAGGATTTTTTCGAGTGCGTCTTTGCCATGCGCGCGGACAAGATCATCGGGATCCATGCCGTCGGGCAGAAATGCAAACATGAGGCTCTTTCCAGGCTGCAGATGCGGCAGTGCTGTATCAATGGACCGCCACGCAGCCTTGCGTCCCGCTTCATCTCCATCGAAGCACAGCACCGGTTCATCAACGACCCGCCACAGCAAAGCCATTTGATCTTGAGTGAGTGCAGTCCCAAGCGGTGCCACAGTTTCTTCAAAGCCAGCTTCGCTCAGCGCCACAACATCCATGTAACCTTCCACAATCACCATGCGCTCCGATTGAAAGGCTGGTTGGCGGGCGTGATGGAAGTTAAACAGCTGATGCCCCTTATGAAACAGAGGCGTTTCAGGAGAATTGAGATACTTGGCCGGTTGGTTTGGGTCGAGCGCCCGTCCGCCAAAGGCAATCACATGTCCTTTCATATCGCGAATGGGAAACATCACACGGTTACGAAACCGGTCGTAGGGCGTTGCGATATCTTCGCCGCCGATCAACATCCCAGAGGTGATCATTTCATCAATGGAAAACCCGGCGCCAGCCAGGTGATCCTTAAGAGCACTGCGCCCGTCCGGCGCATAGCCGATGCGAAACGTGGCTTGTGTCTCAAGCTTGAGCCCGCGCTTGTCGATATAGTCACGCGCATCGCGGCCTATGTGGCTGTGGAGCGCATCCTGAAAGAAGCGTGCCGACGTTTCGAGCAATTGATACAGGCGCTGGCGTTGGTCAATGACCTTAGGATCTTGAGCGACAGGCTCGGGCATTTGCAACCCAGCTTCTTGCGCTAAGCGTTCAACGGATTCCGGGAACGCCAGTCCCTCTGTTTTCATCAAGAACGTGAAAATGTCGCCGTGCTCGCCAGATGCAAAGCAGTGGTAGAACCCCTTTTGGTCGTTGACGAAGAACGACGGTGTTTTTTCGTCTTTGAAGGGAGATAGCCCCCGCCATTCGCGGCCGGCTTTCTTGAGCGCGACTTTGCGCCCGACAACCTGGCTGACCGGCAGTCTGGCGCGAATGTCATCAAGAAACTGCGGGGTAAAGCGCATCGCCGTGAGCAACTCTTTCAGTCAATAGTTCAGTCAATAGAAATAGGGCCTTGGGAAATACGCGGCCAAATTGGCGGCTGGGCCAATGAAACGCGCGGGTTAAATAGGCCCATCCAGCCCCATGGTCTCGTGATTCGGAGGCTGCCCAAAGCCGGCAGAACAGTCGTGTGAAGTTGGTTGCAGTCCATGCCCGTTTTCCACAGGCTTCGCCGCGACCTGCTTGGACGTTGCCGCTTCAAGACGGCCCGTGCCTAATCTTTGGTGCCAAAAATTGGGCCGCGACACGCGTACGTGCCTAGCTCAATAGGCCTTTGACCAAGGCACTGGCTTTTGAGAAATCCATTTGGCCGGTGTGGCGCTCCTTAAGAGCGGC
>JAHZKN010000211.1 GCA_022600335.1 Alphaproteobacteria bacterium | reverse complement strand
CAGGCCGGTGACCACACCGCGCACAACCTGCCAGCCAGTTGGTCTAGGGCTATGTTTTGTTCGCCACGGTGACATACGGTTTGATCGCATCCTCATCAGTACCCCCCAATTAGCGGGCTAATGGAGTAGAGCTCTGCCGGCTGGATGACCAAATCCCATCCTATGCGGCCACAAACCAGCAACACCAACGCTGCAAGCAGGAAGCGAAGCTCAGCCCCTTTGAGCCGCACACCCGCCGCCACACCAACTTGCGCGCCAATCACACCACCAAGCATCAACACCAAGGCCAATACAATATCGACCGTTTGATTCAGCGTTGCATGCAGCAGTGTTGTAATCGCAGTGATAAAGACAACCTGGAACAAAGAGGTGCCAATTGCGATGCTGGTTGGCACCCGCAACAGATAAATCATAGCCGGCACCATAATGAAGCCACCGCCAACACCCATCAATGCTGCGAGAAACCCAACAAAGGCACCAATGGCAATCGGTGGGATGGCGCTGATATAGAGCTTTGAGCGTTGAAAGCGCATTTTCAACGGTAGGCCGTGCACCCAGCTGTGCTGGCCGGGCCGGCGCCCATAACCACTGCCGCCGGAGCGGGTCTTGCGAATGGTGGCGCTGCTCTCTATGAGCATCAACGAACCAATCACGCCAAGAAACGTGACGTAGCACAACGCAATGACCAGATCGAACTGACCCATCTGACGCAGGATCTTGACCATCTGAACCCCGATCAGAGATCCAGAAATACCGCCAATCAGCAACACAGAGCCAAGTTTGATATCGACATTGTTGCGTCGGTATTGGGCCAAAGCACCCGAAACTGAGGTGGCGGCGATCTGTGCGCCTTCCGTGCCCACAGCCACCGCGGCCGGAATACCAGAGAAAATCAACAGCGGCGTCATCAAGAAACCGCCACCCACACCAAACAAGCCGGATAGAAAGCCAACCACCCCCCCCATTCCAAGAAATAGGAGGACGTTGACCGACATTTCTGCAATTGGCAGGTAGATGTTCATCGATGCATTCTGCCCATACCTGGCATTTTTTAGCGGCTTGGTATGACGAAGGGTTTGAAGGTGCTACGACGCGAGCATAGGCAATGGTTTGCCACAACCTGACAGCAATGGAAAGTTGACCATTAGCCAACACAGCGCCTGCCCCCAACCAAGATGAAGCCGGTGCATGGCGACTTTTTCTGAGAGGTGGTGAGGATTGCGACCGTGCCTGATGCCATGGCACATTTTTGGCAATCGGTGTCGGTATTTTTGTTGCCAAATGGTGAAAAGGCCACGGATGCGCCTGCATCCGTGGCCCTATTCATTTGCTCATACGTGCGCGCTTAGAACGCATGGCTTAGCCGTTGTGGCGTGATTTCCAATCTTGGCCGGCGAGACGTGCATTGTTGACCAGCGGATCGACCTTCGCCGGGGCAAAGCTGCGCACGGCCGTTTCTGCTTCACCCAGAACATCAATGGCAAGCTTGGAGCGAATCTTCTGCGACCGCTTGAGTGATTCCTTATCACCGGTCCGCGCTGCAAGCGTGTACCACTTGTAAGCTTGGATGAGATCCTGAGAGACGCCAAGGCCGTTTTCGAACAACACACCTGCGTTAAACTGACTGTCGGCGAGACCGCTTTCAGCTGCTTTAATAAACCACTGTGCCGCGCGTGCATAATCAGGTTTCCCAGACGATTGCCCAGCGCTTAGAACAGCGAGGTTGTGCATCGCGCGAATATTGCCCTGCTCCGCGGCGCGTAGATACCACGCCTGAGCGCGGTTCACATCGCGCGTCAAACCAAGACCACGTTCATACAGTGTTCCAAGACGATACTGCGCTTGTGCAAAACCCTGGCCAGCGCTGCGCTTGAACCACGTCGCAGCTTGCTTGAAGTCTTGCTTGGTGCCTTTGCCTTCAGAAAGCCGTGTGCCGACTTCAAACTGAGCGGACGCATCGCCATTTGCAGCAGCCATCCGTAGGGATGAAGGCCCAACGGTGAGTGGCGGTAATTTGCTGCGACTTGCCGTTTCCTTAGTACTCGGTGCCGCGTAGGTTCGGCTACCAGGCAGCGCAACCGCATCAGCGGGTTTCAGGCTTGCTGGCATCACCTGGGCAAGATCACGCCCAGCTTTTGTCCATGCACCTGCCGTTGTTTGTTGCAGAACGAGACCAAAGGGAAGATCTGCCGAACCTGCAGCACGATGTTCCGCGTCCAAGACGGCTTGGCGCAGATCGTCCATGACCACGTTCGTCTTTACAGGTGGTGCAAAACCATCATCGGTGGTCATCAGGTTCGACTGGTCGAGGCTTGGTGTTTTGGTTTTTTGCGTCTGCTTATCAACGGGCTCCGAGGTAGCTGCTGGTGCCTCGATGGCTGCAGGGGCTTCATCGCGCGGCAGCAGGAACAGTGCGCCATTGATCACGATTACCGCCAGCAATGCGCCGACCAAGAGCCGTCGGGTTTTGGAACCAAACATACCACCGGTACTCTCGACGTCAGTGCTCGGTGATTTCATGCCAGCAAGTACAGAACGGCGCGCTGATCCCTTTTTCGGTTGCTCACCAGTGGCTGCTGCCGCTGCTGCGGCGTGTGCGGCCTTGGCTTTAGCTTGCTGAGCATCAGCGATAAAGTTGTGACGGATCTTATCAATCGTTTCGCGCGACGCTGCTTGGGGTTCGGCTGGCACGTCAGCTGCAGCTGATCGATCCGACAACAGGTCGGGCGATGCATAACCGGAGCTAGCTTCCGGTTGCGGTTGTTGTACTTGCGGATCTGCTTGCGGAACCTGGCTGCCTGCGAGGTCTTCTGCCTGTGGCAAATTCACCGCGCTCTCATCACCACTTTGCATCGGCGCGGTTTCAACACCCGCGTGATCACCTACAGCAGCAGCTTCGTCTCTGCCATGGATTTCAACAACGGCCTCTTCTTCCGCGGGTTGCGCGTAGCCTGCATGCTCTTCTGTTAGCACCACATCATCATCGCTGGCAGGCAGACTGCCTTCAGGCTCAACCCAACCCTGTGAAGCCATCTCCATTTCGTCTTGTGAGTGGGGTACTGGTTCGGCTGCAGCATCAACCTCGTAGTGCGGCTCTGCTGCCGGCACACCACCAGCCTCCAGCACGTCAAGGCGATCCAGAATTCGGATCATAGCTTGCTGGATTGTATCCAACATCAATGCCGTCTGTTCATTGCCTTCACGGTGCTCGTTGAGAAATCCTTCGATCAAATTGCGAACATCTTCGATGCCCGCCTCGCTTCCGGTGCCCTGGCCGGTTGCAGACAAATGGTCAACAATGCGGGCGGCGGCTGTATCAGCTAAGGCATCGGCGTCAATGCCTGCTGCTGGCATGCCGTCACCAGTGGCGAACCCGACCCCACCGCCTTGGGAAAATTGTGTGATGACGTCCTGCAATTGATTCTCAATGGAATCAAGACGCGACAATTGCGTTTCAGTCTGCGTCATCT
>JAHZKN010000210.1 GCA_022600335.1 Alphaproteobacteria bacterium | reverse complement strand
CCTGAACGCGATCTTCGCTGTGCGCTGGGGCATGGGCGCAGTCGCGGTGCGCCCTGCAAGGCGGGATCAGGCAACGGGAGGTACGACAATGACGATGTGGACGCTGACGCGGTGTACGGCCGTTTTGGGCGCAGGATCTGGGCTGGCTGCAGTCGTTTTTTTGGTGACGATTGCAGGTAAGGTACCCGTCGCAGGCGCGGCGGATCTTGGCAGCGATCGCTATGGTGCTGATGTTTATGGTGTGCCGGATGACACGTACGCTTTCGACCGCCACGGGCGACAGTCTTTAGGTCGCCATCCTCAGACACCCTATGGGTCAAGGTTTGATCACGATCCCTCGTATGACCCAGATGACCGCACAGCGTTTCGTGATCATGCGCCGGACGCGGACTTTGACGATCAACCCTACAGCCAAGCACCGTACGCAGGGTCGCTTAAAGATGGCGGCGTAACAGCGGATGGCTTCGAAGAAATTCCTAGCAAAGCCTATCGTGATCACGACCTGCGCCAGTCTTCACAGTGTTTGTCTGAGCGTGCCATTCGCCGCCAGTTGCGACGCGCCGGCTGGCGTGGATTTCGACGTGGTCGGGTGCGCGGCAATATCGGCTATGTGCACGCTCGCAAGCGCCGAAGCGGTGAAATCTATGAACTTGCCGTTGATCGCTGCACGGGTGAATTGATTTCAGCAGCGTGCATTGATCGTGGCGACCGCCGTTATCGCGATGATGTCGCTTACCGCTGGTAAATCACTCGGCCCCTGAGACAATCTGGGGACCGGACCGGCCGTGGGGTCATGCCCTACATGCGGCCGCTGTCCCAAGTGCTGCAACAAGCATCTTTCTGCGCCAAGTCTCCTCGTGGTACACCGGTGTTAAATGACGCCCCAATTCGGCGGCGATCTGTTGCGGTCTCTGTTTAAAGTGGGGCGTTGATGCAACTCGTAACTCTGGCGCGCAACCCTGTGCCCAGCGGTGCAACTGTCGGTGAGCTCAAGGGCCACGATGGTGTGCGCTTGAGGTTTGCACGCTGGTCGGCAACACGCGGTCCACGGCGCGGCACAGTTTGCTTGTTTGGCGGGCGCGGCGAATTCATTGAAAAGTATTTTGAAGTGATTGCTGATTTACGCCGGCGGGGCTTTGCCGTCGCGATGATGGATTGGCGTGGTCAAGGCGGGTCTCAGCGGCTGCTGCGCAACCCGCGCAAGGGTCACGTGCGCGATTATCGCGACTATGAAAAAGATTTGTTGCGTTTCATGAAGGACATCGTGCTTCCCGATTGCCCACCGCCTTTTGTGGCGATGGCCCACTCCATGGGCGGCACAATTTTATTGCACAACGCCGTGCGGCCTGGGTCGTGGTTTGAGCGCATTGTTCTAACGGCACCATTGATTGCGTTGAATACGGAAAAAATTCATTACCCGCAGCCTGTGGTGCGCCTGTACGCGGAGGCGAGCTGTCTTCTTGGCATGGCGACGGCGTATGTCAGAGGTGGGTCGGATATTCCCGAAGAGCAAGTGGCGTTTGAGAACAATCGCATTACCGATGATCACGAACGGTGGACGCGCAACAAATCCATTCTTGATGTCGCACCTGAGTTGGGACTGGGGTCGCCGACCAACAGTTGGTTGCGAGCCACCTGTCGCGCCTGTACCCGCCTGCAAAATCCAGGTTTTGCAGCCCGTATTCAGGTGCCCATGTTGGTGTTTGCGGCTGGCAATGATGAAATTGTTTCAACGCCAGCGATCGAAGATTTTTGCGTCGGCTTAAAAGTTGGAACGCACATTCTATTGCCTGGCAGTGAACACGAAATTTTGCAGGAAACGGATGGTGTACGGCAACGGTTTTGGGCCGCGTTTGATGCCTATCTTGGTATTCGCGAGGTGCAGGTTTAGAAAAAAAGTGCTGAGCCCTGCGCGCGGTTGGCCAGTTGGGTCCGGCACCCCTTGCGACCACTTGCGGCAAACTTTGTGCTTGCGATTGTGACAGACGAACAGTTGATGATAAAACGGTCGCGGTTCACGACCAAATGATGATGAGCGGAGGCACACCTCTTGGCACTTTCTGAACTCTTGTTATGGGCGGTTGTAATTCTCGGATCAGCTTACGCCGGTTACCTCATTGGTCGCTGGTCCGTGATAAATGACGGCACCTTCGATCAATATGATGAACCGACAGGGGCACCGTATCGAGACTATGCCGGTGAGGAGTTCACCGAGGCGGCCGCCCCAATGCCAAAGGGGCCAGCACCAACGGGTCATGAGACGTGGACGCCGAAGAAACCGCACACGCGTAGCGCAAAACCGCCGCCAGCGCTGGCTGGCGAACCCGGTTCGCCCTCTACGGCGCGCGGTGGCGGATCGCGGCGCAAGCCTTCGTCGTCTGCCAAACCACCACCGGCTGCGGCAGGGTTAAAAAGTTAGAAACAAATTCATTGGCATTTGAGATAAGCGGACCGACGACAACTGTGTATCGTGCTCGGTGGTTGGTGCATACGGCACATTCGGTACGGATCTTTGCCCTTGTGTTGCAAGAGCATCTGTGTGTAACGCTTTTTTTGGCGTTGTAGCAGTACAGTTGTGCGTTTGAAGCCGTTGCGCAACAAGGCCACACTGCCTAGAGTTCGACAGCGCGCAGGACCTAAAATTTTGCTCCTGTTGCCACAAAAAGCACCAGTGTTTGTTCAAGGGTAGAGTATGTCGGAACAACAAAAGAACTTTCCAGAGTTCTATGTCACAGCACCGCAGCCGTGCCCTTACCTTTCCGGTCGCCTTGAACGGAAGCTGTTTACGCATCTGACGCGTGATAAATCCTCAACGGTAATCGATAACTTGTTGAAGGGTGGGTTTCGGCGCAGTCAAAACATTGCCTACATGCCGTATTGTGAAGGGTGCCAAGCCTGTATCTCTGTGCGTGTTGTTGTGGATGGTTTTGAAGCAAGCCGGTCGATGCGGCGCATTCAAGACAAGAACGGCGATGTTGTCAGCCGGAGAATTCCAGCCAAGCCAACACCGGATCAATACGCCCTGTTCCGTAGCTATGTCGACGCCCGACACTCTGACGGCGGCATGGCGGATATGACCGTGCTCGACTATGCGATGATGGTTGAAGACAGCGCCGTTGAAACATTTTTGACAGAATATCGCGTTAAGCCGGAAAATGCCTTGGAGAGCGATCCCGAAACCTGGCCACTGATAGCGGTGGCGTTGTGTGATCACCTGTCTGACGGTATTTCAATGGTGTATAGTTTCTTTGATCCTGATGCCGACAGCCGCAGTCTTGGCACCTACATGATCCTCGAGCATATTGCGCACGCACGCCGTCTCGGCTTGCCGTACCTTTATCTGGGTTACTGGATCGAAGGGTCACGCAAGATGAAATACAAGACGCGCTTCCAACCGCAAGAGCATCTGGGCCCCAACGGCTGGCTCCTGCAGAGCAACACAGAAGCCTGATTTCAGGTTCTGTTTTTGTGCAAGGGACTGTGTGTCTCATCTCCCCAGGAGCCTAAGCTATGGCGCACTATCAACACACGCAGCGCGCGACGTATCTCTTGCCGCTGTTTCTGGTGCTTGCACTCTTGACCTTTATTCTTGCAGTTGCCGCGGTCGATGTCCCAGCGGTGAATCGGCTTCTTTATGTTCTCAGCGCCGTTCTGCTTGCTGCAGGCTGGTTGTTTTCATCGCTTACCGTTGCAGTGACAGATGACCAATTGCGTTGGTTTTTCGGGCCCGGATTTTGGAACAAATCCATCGCTCGATCAGAAATCACATCAGCGCAACCGGTACGGACCAAATGGTGGTACGGGTGGGGAATACGTATGACGCCCAAAGGTTGGCTGTATAACGTTTCTGGATTGGATGCAGTTGCGATCACGACTAAGTCGGGCAAAACAGTTTTAATTGGCAGCGATGAACCGCAGGCGTTGGCAGGTGCGCTTAAGTCTTGAGCGTTGTAATCGCGGTGCTCCGGTCAGCCCTCTTAGTTCTCGCATAGGTTGCCTTATCGCCGATGCAAGGTCCGCTTATTGTGCGCAGTGGTTGCCCGGCGGTCCTCATTTCTCTTTGAATATTTTCAGGTCGGCAGGGTGTTTGCCATTTTGGCGCCTGCCCGTGACAGGCCTCTACCAGGCGCTGGCAAACCCAAATATCCACGAAGCTGATGTTGAGACCACACAACCGGCCAAATCATCATGGAACAGATGGGTTGTGCCCTTGCAGAATGGGGGGTGACCTGCAAAGGTCCCGGCCAAGATGGGGAATCACGGCAAGTAGATTCCCAGAACGGGGCATCATCTGAGGACTTTGACATTGACTGACACGCCGGCACCTAGCGCGCCAGACGCCACAATTGCGCGTGACTGGATGAAACTCTTAGCAAAATATCGCAAGCCAGACCTGAAGCGCAGCGTGATTGAAATTGTTGTCACCGTTGTGCCGTTGATGGCGCTTTGGGCGGCCGCATGGGCGGCGTTGTCGGTGAGCTACTGGCTGACACTTGCCATTCTAATTCCTGCAGCATTTCTTCTCGTGCGGCTATTTATTATTCAGCATGACTGTGGTCATGGCGGCTATTTTCAAAAGCCTTCAACCAACGATTGGGTTGGACGTGTGCTCGGCGTGTTTACCTGCACACCGTATGACGTGTGGCGGCGGTCTCATGCCATTCATCACGCAACATCTGGCAACCTTGATAAGCGCGGTGTTGGGGACATCGATACGTTGACCATCAGCGAGTATCATGCCCTGCCACGTTGGCGTCAGATCGTATACCGGCTGTACCGTCACCCGGTCATTATGTTTGGTGTTGGACCCGCGTATCTGTTTCTCCTCGAACAACGCTTGCCAAGCGGCATGCTGCTTGGAGGATGGCGGCCGTGGCTCTCTGCCATGGGAACCAACGTTGGCATCGCGATTTTCACTGCTCTCATGATGTGGCTCGTCGGTTGGAAAGCATTCCTCATGGTGCATTTGCCGCTTGTTGCCCTTAGTGCATCGATTGGCGTTTGGCTTTTTTATATTCAACATCAGTTTGAGGATACGTATTGGGCTGAAGGTGGTGAGTGGAGCCATCTTGAAGCGGCCTTGCACGGCAGTTCGCACTACGATTTGCCTCCTATTTTACGGTGGGCAACCGGCAACATTGGTATTCACCACGTGCATCACTTGTATAGCCGCATCCCGTTTTACCGGCTTCCAGATGTGCTCCGGGATTTTCCAGAGCTGGCAGGCGTGCGCCGTGTGACGTTGTGGGAGAGCTTTAAGTATGCCCGCCTAAGGCTCTGGGATCAGGCCGCGATGCGCTTGGTGCCTATTGCCGAAGTGACGGCGACGGCGGCCGCGCGCTAGAGCGGGTGTGTCACGACCGTTGCTAGCGTGCCCTGCATAGGTGTGTTTCACGATACGATTTTGCTCATTTTGATACCGATTTTGGATCGGTAGATCTGGACGTTTGCATGCCGCCTGCCCATATCTAAGTTGTACGTTGGGGCTCAAACTCAGGAGGTTGCTATGTTTGATGCACTGTCATTGACTCAAGGACTTGCTGCACTGATCGGGCTCTATTTTCTGGCGGCCGGAATTGGCCTGCTTACCGATAGTGACGGCATTTCAAAAATGCTGACAGATCTGAAAGAACAGCCGCTGCTCGGCTATCTCGCAGCAGTTATGGCGTTCGCGATTGGCGGGGCCATGGTGGCGGTCCATAACGACTGGAGCACATGGCTCTCAGCATTTGTATCGCTGATCGGCTGGATTGCGCTGGCAGAAGGTGTGCTGCTGCTTGCTGCACGTCAGAAGTTCATTGGCGCGGTTGAAGGTCTGTACAGTTCTGAGAGTTTTCTCAAAGGCATGTCAGTTGCCGTGCTGATTGCAGGTGTCGTCCTGCTGTGGTGTGCCTTTTCGTGAGGGTGCCAGCGAGATGAGAGGCGCAGCCCAAAGTAACGGGCTGCGCTTTTTCCCATTCGATAACAGACAAGAGGCCAAGACCGTGGATGAGGCTGTTGTCAACGAGCTGGCTGAGGCGTTGCGCCAACGCCAGGCTGAGATCGCGGCGGAGCGTGCAATGAACGCTGAAGCGCGAGACACCGTGGCGCTTGATCAGGCCAGCGTCGGGCGCGTTTCGCGTATTGATGCATTGCAAGGCCAGCAAATGGCGCTGGCTCAAGATCGCAACCGCGCCGCTGAACTTGTACAGATTGAAGCCGCACTACAGCGGGTTGCTGATGGATCTTTTGGACTCTGTGTCGTCTGTGATGAGGACATCCCAGAAAAGCGCCTGCGCCTGAATCCAGCAGCGGCGACGTGCATCAACTGTGCAAAGTAGACTGGCGCAATTATACGCCTAATTTTGCGGTGCCGGCAGACAAACAAAAAAGCCGCCCTCAGCTGAGAGCGGCTTTATTTTCGTCAGATGCGGTTTAGAAGGCCGTAGCGTTCTAACCGCCGATACGTAAAGGCTTAAGCAGCCTGAATGTTATTGACAGCGATCTTGCCGCTGCGGGCATCTTCAGCCGTATCGAAGGACACTTTCTGGCCTTCAGACAGAGTATGCATGCCAGCGCGCTCAAGCGCGGTCGCATGAACAAAAACGTCTTTGCCGCCGTTGTCTGGAGCGATAAAGCCGAAGCCTTTTTGGCTGTTGTAGAATTTA
The DNA here is from genome assembly GCA_022600335.1 of Alphaproteobacteria bacterium. Taxonomy (GTDB): domain Bacteria; phylum Pseudomonadota; class Alphaproteobacteria; order Rhizobiales; family Hyphomicrobiaceae; genus JAHZKN01. Next base: position 2,128 of record JAHZKN010000210.1, on the reverse strand, counting down.
ACAGTACCGGTATCCATGGAGTTTCCTTTTCTAAGTCCATGATTGCATTTGAGCGCTGCCACGCGCAAAGCGCATGCACTCGTTTTGTCGATTTTTGGAAGGGTTCTGAACGTGCGTCTAGCAATCGCAGACGTAGGGGCCCGGTCGTCCGGCCAAAGTCGATGGCCCGCATATAGAGGTGATTGGCGGCGAACACAAGGCAACATTACCAGAATTCACGTTTGTGACGGGTTTGTTGCCGAATATGAGTTAGGAAAAACGAAATTTACCAGAAAATGCGCGGTGGAGACTTGCTTATGCTCTCATTTGCTGTGCGATTACCGGCTACCGTCTTGATGTTGCACCAACTCAGTGTGCGGCTGTAATTCGCCAGGCAAGAGGTGGCGTGCGGCATCGCTGGACAGAGATCTCAAGAGTGAAGGCTTGTGTTTTGTAGCTACGACGGCGGCGACGTGCGCCCACTTCTGTTTCATAGCTGCGCCGACGGAGATTTGTGGTTCAGACGGTGTGAGATTGTCTTGCTGCTCCCATTTTTTGATTGTCGCACTTGCCTGTTCAAATGCAGTTTCCAGCGAATAGGTTTTGCGCAGGGCCTGATTAAACAGGGCATCACCAAAGTACGTCCAGTTGCGTTCGTTTGAACAACCAAACGACGTCTTGTCAGCATGGGCTGCGGTCATGATAATGGTGTCAGCGTTTTCAAGCCGCGATACGAAGCTTCCTGAATGGCATGCGGACAGGATGAGCACGCGGTTCTTGATGCCGGACTCATCCAACAGGGTGGCCAGAACGTCCGGTGTTAGGTCATTAAACGTGTAGCCCGGAAACGACACCGACAGCGTACCTTTGCTGCCATGTGTTGTTAGAAACAGCACCAGCACGTCGCGCTCAACATTCATTGATTTTGCAACGCCGTTGAGCATCGTCTCAAGGTTCGATGCGTTGGCCATCGGCAACGTGACGGCGGTGTCTTGATGGTTGATCAAGATCGCTGAACGCCCTGCCGTACCAAAACGGCTGTCGAACAAATCTTTGGTGGCAAGGACTTCCCGTTTGAAAACATCCTGAGAGGCGTAGGGTGCGGCGGCTACGAAGTAGATCTGTGGATCGTCTGACTGATGTGAGGGCTGAATGCCAGACAGCATGCGTTCCACGAGATCGCGCTGGCGGTAAATGGCAGCTTCATAGTCAAACGGTGGCTGATAGCTGTTGGTCTCTGCGGCCTGATCTAAGGTTTTTTGTGCGTCTTTGTAGTGCTTCCAAAGTTCCCAAACATCATAGCGCGACCAATCCGTCGCCGAGCCATAGATTGTTGGCTGGGCCGGAATCAGTAGAAGCGGCAGCACCGTAATTGTGAGTAGGCGCAGGCCAGGCAGGCGCAACTTATGCTGCCAATAAACGCGTCCGATAAAGCAGGTGACAGCGATGCCCCAGATAACGGCTGCTAAACCGCCGAGACACGTGATGCAGTCGGCCCATGTCCAGGCATCGATGTTGGTATTTTCCGGGGCGCCAAGTTTGGTCAGCAGGATGACACCAAAGATACCGTAAAAAAGCAGCCCCGTCATGCATAGATCCATAAGGATCCGCAGCAGGGAGACGGGATCACTGCGGGTTCCCAAGGCAACCAATGCAAAGATCATAAGCCCCCAACCGGCGAACCATGCGCTTAGTCCATAGGCGTTGAAGGCGAGATTGTTGCCGGCTGAGGTGGCCTCTATCCCAACGCCGGCAACAAATGCCACGACAGATAGAACGACAATCGTTGTCAGAGCAGGAGGCGGCGTGTCCGCGTTTGGTACTCGGAAGAAACAAAGCGCCAGAGCGCGTTTGAACGCAGTGGCGAGGTCAGCAAGCGTTTGTGTCATAGCAGTCCCGACGGTTCACATGGGAATTTACGTCGGCAGAGGGTGCCATGGACACCTTGAATTTGCGCCAAGAGACCTGGTTAGTTTTGCCTTAAGGCTTGTGTCGAGGCGATCGTATGATGTGTGACCTAGCACCAACTTGCTTCGGTCGCTGACGGTGCGCGCAGCAATTCTTCGACATTGGCTTCCAACAAGCGATAGCCAACATTGCCGGCGAGTTTTTGGCGTCCCTCATTCATCACAACCGTTGGGCTGACGGT